>CAZGRF010000062.1:0-12834 GCA_964527825.1 uncultured Pirellulales bacterium | reverse complement strand
TACTGTTACAGGGGTGTCCAGAGGGAGGCCGCGCGGGATATGCAGTGGGGCGGTCCAGACGTGGCTGTGGCTGCTCCAGGCTGCCGGGCCACCTGAGTTCTGATAATCACGTGGGTTTTCGTGACTTCAGATTGCTCGGGGCAGGTCGGGACAGGTAGCTGTTTGGTGCGGGGGATGTCTTCTGCGCGGTGCCGCAGACGTCTTTTCGCTTGAAATGTAACCCTCACAGCGGGTAAAATAGGTGTTTTAGGGTACATGGCGTGAGTGAATGGAATCAGCTTCAACGTGGGGTACTTTCGGATCGATGTCGTTGTCTGGATGCAGATTGTAGCGGTGGCGAATCAGAAGGGCGGCTGCGGCAAGACCACAACCGCCATCAATTTGGCGGCGGCCTTTGCCGTGATGGGGCAAAGGGTCCTTCTTGTCGATCTTGATCCCCAAGCGCACGCCACGCTAGGACTGGGCTACAGGCCGAACGAATTCAACAAGACCGTCTACCACGCCATAGTGGGCGGCAACACGCCTGTCTCTGCAATCACCGTGGATACGAACGTCAATCGGCTCCGACTGCTGCCCAGCAACGTGATGCTGGCCGGAGTGGACCTGGAGTTGCGCGGCGCCACGGGCAGAGAACTGATCCTGGGCGAACAGCTTCGGACCGTTTCGAGCCGCTATGACATGTGCCTGATCGATTGCGCGCCGTCCCTTGGCCTGCTCATGCTCAATGCGCTCGTTGCCAGCACCAGCGTTGTTGTGCCAGTTCAAGCACACTTCTATGCGTTGGACGGTCTGAAGCGTCTGATCGAGACGATCCGTCTGATTCGGACCCGCTTCCACCCGTGCATGGTCAAGCCGCTGGGTCTGCTGCTGACCTTCGTCGAACGCCGCACGACGCTGAGTCGGCGCGTCGAAACCGGGATGAGAAGGCTGTTCGGATCGCTCGTGTTTGGTACGGTCATACACAAGACGATCACCCTGGCTGAGGCGCCCAGCGTCGGTCAATCCATCATGACCTACGCGCCGGACAGTAGAGGGGCCGCCGAGTACAAGGCCCTTGCTATGGAGGCCGTGCACCGCCTCCAGCAGCCCGACGTCATCAATGTGACACCCGAGTCCGCCACACCCTGACTTTGCCGTGCACGGGGTCCTCCGGTCGGGTCGAGAACTCGCCGCGCTCCGCTCAAGAACGCGGGCGATTCTGCCGGCGCGCCGCGGCGTGGCTTCTGCGACATCCTCTTGGCCGGCGACTGCTTGCAGAGAGTAGTCGATCTGCGGGCACGATGTGATGAGGATGCGACAAACACTAATCCAGCGGCTTGATCCGGATGTTGCGGAACTCAAGGTAGTCGCCGTGTCCGCAGAAGCCGATGTGACCTTTGTCGCGTCTCAGGCCCGGATGGTCTCGGTGGTCCGCTGTGCTTGGGGTACTGGCCTCGTCGATGTTCGCATCGACAATGGTTGCCCCGGTGAGATTCACCGTGATGTGGCGCCCCTTGGCAATAACCTCCTGCGAGTTCCATTGGCCCGCAGGCATGAGATGGCCTCGCTTGGCCGGGACGACGCCGTAGATGGAGCCGTGGTATTGGTAAGGCTGGAGATTGGCGTACTGCGGCGCCGTGTCGTCCAATATCTGGATTTCCATGCCCTCATAGGCTGCGTCTCCGCTCAAAGGTGCGCGGATCCCCAAGCCGTTGTTGGCGCCGGGTGTGAGCTTGAAGTCAAATCGGAGTATGAAGTCTCCGTATTCTCGCTCAGTGTAGACGTTGCCCCCGCCTTTGGTCGGATCGCAGATGATCTCCCCATCCCGGGCGAGGTAGCCGGCTGTATCGCCCGTCCAGCCCGCCATGTCGCGCCCGTCAAACAGGGGCGCGAATCCTTCGATTTTCTCCGCAGCACTGACGATTTCTCGGATGAAGATGTTTCTGAAGTGAAGAGGTGTACTGTGGGCCTGCAGTTCGATTTGCCCGGTAGGATAGATGGGTTTGTCCCGTTCCCAGTAGTTCTCCATGATGACGTTGTCCGCGACCCTGGCGCCATTGAGATCGACGGTCACCCGGTCGCTAATCATCATGATCGCAAATGTGTTCCACTGGCCGACCGGCTTGTCCGCCTTCAGCAGCGGCTTGCTCGGTCCTTTTTGGTTGTTGTATAGTCCGCCGGAGCCGACCTCTGCGCCTGACTGGAGCCTCGCGGTGTCCCAGATTTGGACCTGGGGCGAGCCGCGCAAGTAGATGCCGCTGTCGCCGCCGGTCTCGATCTTCCAATCGACGAGCATTTCGAAATCCCCATAGTCTCTGGCCGTGCAGAGACTATGACCTTTGCCGTCGAAACAGAGGATACCGTCGACCACGTTCCAGTGCGCGCGCATATCATCATCGGCTTGCTTCTGCAATTGCCCGAGATTCGCGGGTGCGAGGTCTGCCCGCTTGGCCGGATTGTCATAAGGCGCGGCCAGAAGGCCCTCCCACCGTGCGAGCCCCTTGCCGTCGAACAAAGCGACAAAACCTCCCGGCGGGTGATTGAGCTCCCCGGCAGCGCTCTCGGCTGTGGCTGATGCATAGCCGGTCGATACACTCAACAAGAGGATCGCCAGCAACGGTATGACATTGCGCCGAACGGAAAACACTGCCAGGTTGCTCATTCGTGACTCCTTCCATACCCGAGAGCGTGGGATGCTCATGCCGCCGTGCAAGAGTGTATGCGGCCGCGTCGTCATGGTCAAGGCACGGTGCTCTGCGCATTTTCCATTCCGCAGTGGCACCGAAGACGAAGGTGTGTAGAATACCCCGGATGTGCCCATCCCGCTGGACGGATGGTGCATGCTGAAACAAGGAACGTGGCACTGAGCGTCGAACGTATGAAGGTCATTACCGTCAGCAACATCACCAAGACTTTTCGCAGCGTGTGTGCGGTGCGAGGCCTGAGTTTTGGGGTCGAGGAGGGCACCTGTTTCGGGTTTCTCGGTCCCAACGGAGCAGGTAAGACGACCATGATGAAGATGCTCTATGGTGTGGCCGCGCGCGACAGGAATTGTCAGGGGACGATCGATGTATTCGGGTACGATCCGGCCCGAGACGAATTGGCCATCAAGTACCTGTCGGGAGTCGTGCCCCAGGAGAACAATCTCGATGAGGAGCTGAACGTCATTCAGAACTTGATGATCTACTCGAAGTTCTATGCACTGCCGGCAGCCGTGGCAAGACAACGGATCGGCGCGCTGTTGGCTTTTCTCGAGCTCTCGGAGAAGGTCAATGCCAGGATCAGAGAGCTCTCGGGCGGGATGAAACGCCGTCTCGTAATCGCTCGAGCTCTGCTAAACGATCCTCGGCTGCTGATTCTCGATGAGCCGACAACCGGTCTGGATCCGCAGGTGCGTCACGTGATATGGGAGAAGCTGCGACAGTTGCAGAAGCAGGGGACAACCATTCTGCTCACGACGCACTACATGGACGAGGCCTTCCAGATATGTGACACCGTCCTTATCATGGACAAGGGACAGAAAGTCATGGAAGGCAGTCCTTTCAGGCTCCTGGAAGACAACATCGAGAGATATGTCCTCGAAGTCTCCGATGTCCAAAGCCAGCAGGGCCTCGCAGGCGATCGTCTTCCGGACGCCGTCAGGGCCGACCTCTCCGAGGGGGTAAGCCGCTTCTACAGTGACGACATCGACCGCCTGAAGGACGTGGCGACCATGCTGCAGGGCAGCCACTACTACCTGCGGCAGGCCAATCTCGAAGATGTCTTTCTCAAGACCACGGGAAGGGGGCTCAATGAGAAGCAGTAATCCCATCCCGTATCCACCGCTGGCACATAGGCTTTTCAGCGTGTGGTACCGCCACATGCGGGTCTATACGAAGAACCTCGTAAGCAACGGGCTGCCGCCGTTTCTGGAGCCGCTCTTGTTCCTGCTTGGTGTCGGCCTGGGGCTTGGCACGTACATCACCAAGCCCATGGAAGGAATGGCCTACATCGAGTTCCTCGGGACAGGGCTGCTGGTGACGGCCGCCATGTACACGTCCGCCTTCGAATGCACCTTCGGTACGTTTATCCGGCTCGAATTCGACAAGGTCTACGACGGCATGCTGGCGGCCCCGATCACGGTCAACAACCTGATCGTCGGGGAGATCCTCTGGGCCGGCACCAAAGGGCTGTTCTTTTCCTTTGCCGTGGTCTGCATCTTGACGCTTTTCAGGATCATCGATCTGCCACAGGGCTTGCTTGCACCTCTGATAGGTTTTCTCACCGGTGTGATGTTTGCCACGATGTCGTTGCTGGTGACCTCGTTCGTCAAGAACATCAACCACTTCAATTTCTATCACACGGGTTTTCTGTCGCCGATGTTCTTCTTTTCGGGGGTCGTCTTCCCCATCAGCAACTTGCCTGTCCCAATGCGGATGTTCGCCGAGATCGTTCCTCTGACGCACGCCGTAAGACTGGTCCGGGCGATTTGCACGAGCCGCTACCAGGCCGGTCTTCTGGGTGATCTGGCTTATATCGCGGCCTTCGTCGTTGTCATCGGTACGCTGGCGATCAGGCGACTCAGAACAAGGTTGGTGACTTGAGCATGACAAAGGTCGCCCACGCGATGCAGCCGGCCAGGAACCAGCAAGCAGCCTCAAGCGTCTCGATTAGAAGCGGAAATACAGGCTTGTCGAAAACACCGGGTAGAACTTGTACCTGTTTATGTCGCCCTGGATATCGGCTTCCTCCCGGGCCAGGTTGGTCCGGAAGGCGGGGTCGTTGGCCAGGCTGCCGGTGGCTGAGAGTGCCACGTTGGGCGAGCCGGTGAACGCCACGCCCAGATCGCTGACGAATCCCCAGCGTTTGCCTTCTCCGAACGCGTTGCCCCAGCCGATCCCGACATAAGGAGCGACCTGGTCGAAAGAGATGTCGCCGGACAAGGTGCCGATCTGGCCGGCGGTGTAGGTGGTGTCGCCGATCTGCAGTGAGCCGCTGTACTTGGCGTCCAGGCCGATTTCAGTCTCGTTCAGGACAATGCCGGCACTGACATGAAACTTGTTCTTGAAAGGATACCAGTCGACCGTGATCGGGAAATTCAACATGTCCAGGCTGAAGTCGTAATCAATGTCTGCGATTCCCCCACCAATACCCAGATTCATATACCCGACGCCGGCGCGGACATTGGCGTCAGGCGAGACCTTGACGACCAGCTCGCCGCCGAGACCGAGCGTGCCGCTCCTGCCGGCGATGGCCAGTCTTTCAGGTTGAGCCTGCAAAGCCAACGGCGTCCCTGTTAGGATGATTGTCGCGACCAGAATAGTCTCTTTCTTCATCATTCCTATCCCTTCAACTCCCAACTCTTCAAATCCCACCCCCCGTGAATGGCGATGAGATCGATAACTCAACCTTATTATCGGCCCATTTACCCTGGCGACTTCAAGCAAAATCGTCAGATGCACTTGTCGTATGCCAGTCAAAACCTATCTGAAAGGCGGATTCCGACGTGTCTGGGGCGCAGCCAAGGGGCCGGTGAGGAGAAAACCATGTGCAGCGGGGCGGGTGGGCCTTCGTTTTTCGCGCGCGTATGCTAATATGTGGGTTGGTGCTTTGAGGAAAATAGATATGGCCCAGGTTGTCCTATCGGGTGATGAACTCATTGGCATTCTACATGCGAACGAGTTGATTCCCAGTCAAGTGGCAGATATCAGAGCCAGTGGCGATGAAATCAAGCTCAAGGTCAGAACGCCGTGGCCCGTTCTGAAATCAGTCCGTGTGCGGATGAGATTCGCCGGTTTTGATGAAGGCAACGTCGTCTTGCGGTTGGTTACAAACCGCCTCATCGATGCATTTGACTGGCTGGTGGACAAGATGTTGAAGTCATTGCGTCTGCCTGAATACGGCGGCCGCTGGGAATACCCGTGTCTGTATGTCGATGTCAACAAGTTGGTGCAGCAGCGAATGCGCGGCGTGTACATCGACGATATGGTCTTCCGGGACGGCCGTTTTCACATCACCACAACGCATCCTTATCGTGAGGCAAACGCGGAAGACACGCTGCCTGACATGGATGATGACAGCTCTTACACACTGTCTCTCTGATGAACATCAAGGCCAGATGATGTGTCGCTGCCCAGCGGGTGTTCACGGGCGTGGGATGACCTTGACCACGATGGTGGCAACGTGCACGTTCCTGCTGCCGCCTGGCACCTTGCTCAGATCCGCGTTGTCCAGTCGAGCGCGTACGGTGGCGGTACCACCAGGCACGTCGATGTCAGTGTATTCCGGAAGACATGAGTACTGCCCGCCGATGATGCCGGTGGCGACAATCGAATAGAGAAGCCGCGCGTTGAAATTGCATCGCACGCGCACATCGAGGCATCCCTCGAACCTGTGTGCGCTGACCGGTTCCAGCTTGAGGGCCTCCCCCTGGACGGCGATGTCCATCCAGAAGTGCACGTCCATCACAACGGGAATATCCACCAACTCCTGAGGTACGAAGGTGGGGGGCCAGTAGCGGATTTCGAGCGACCTTGCGGAGACCGCCGTCGTCAGCAGGGCGGTTGTCAGCGCGGCAATCCATGCCTGTCTGAGCATCTTCCTACTCCTTTAAGAATGTAGCCTTCACTCCTTTGAAGTCAGCCTCGTTGTGTCAAGCTGCTTTGTCGTAAGGCAGCGCCGCTGCGGCCGGGGCAACCGCGGCGACTCGAGACGGACCGCGCCCGTTTGGCCTGCATCCGTCAGACCAGAGCGCCTCCCAGCACGCTGATCGTGCTGTGTGTCCCGAGTGTTCCGTGCGCCCCCTCAAGGGCGCCGCTGTTCTTCCGGACGGCAGGGCCATCGGCATCGGTCTGGCGCCAAGGGAGCAAGCCCCCCTGGCGCCAGGGCTCAATGAGCCATCCAGTCCTCCTTGACCGATCGGCCCAGTCCGATGCGAGCGCTTTGAAACAGGAAGCGAAGAAACCGACCGCCACGTGGGAACGAAAATCGCAGGTCGCAGCCGCAGCAACGCCTGGGCTTGAAGCGTTGCCTTCTTTTCTTCCCCTTTGCTTGCGCATCGCTGACGCGAACTTGCCTGCTGTTCGTGTTCAGGGTATTCCTGTCTGGTGTTCGCGGATGTAGAAAGAATGCCGTTGTGGATCGGGCCCACGAGTGGCCCGTCTTCCGTGTGCTGGATGCAGCAGATCTCGAGCCCGGCTCCGCATGGCGAATCGGTTCGGACCGCGATGAGTAGAAGCGATTCTCTCGCTCTGTAGGACTGCAACCGCTAAGAACGAAGGGTGTGCCTGGCTCCGAAGAGGACGGCCGCGACGGTGCCTTTCGGATCGTGTGCGAACAAGGACCGTTCGCGACAGGTTCGATGTGCTGTGGGGTAGCAGCGACCCGCGGGATTTGGGAGGGCGCCGTTCGAGGAGTTTCCATCCTCTTCCGCAATCCCTTACGCGTTTTGCGTCGATCCATCTGCCGACTTCCCTGCTACTATGTCGAGAGGCGTCATAGACACCGCTCGGACGCACATCTCAGCATGCGCCTTCATCCATGATGAACACCACCAGCCCACGGGTGGCTTTCGGCAGGCCCCTCCTCCAACGAGGGATAGCCAATGGCTATTCTTGTAACAAGGTGGTGCGGAAATGTCAAGAAGAAACTCAAAGGAAACCGGAAAAGACTTCTCCCCTCACGCGAGTTCACGTACCCGGCAGCATTCGGTGGCAGGACGGCATACATAGCCGGGCCGTGAACGAGGCTTGCCGCGCGACGCTATGCAGGAGCCGCCTAGATTGCTGGAGTCCCGGTCTTGCGCAGACGCGCCTCCACCGGCACCGATAGACGGCGGTCGATCTGCCCAAGGATGCCCAAGCTTATGCGCATTATCGTTAGGTTCACTATGTCGCCCTCGGCCACCTTCTCCATTTCGCGTGAGAACTCTCTCATGTCACGAACAGTTACGTCGTTGACCTGCAAAATCAGGTCGCCCTCTTCTACGCCCGCCCTATCCGCCATTCCACGCCGATCGACGGCGGCGACGATGAGTATCGGATATGCACTGTCGAAATTGAACCGGCGGGCGACGGCTTCGGTCAAGGGCGAGACCTCCATCTGAAAATACTGCCTTGCCAATGCCTGCCCGTCCGGCAGCGGCCGTGGCGACAAGGTCAGTTCCGTGTCCTGTGGCCGCGGTGTTGCCTCCCGTGGGTGGACATACGTCAGGCGAATGGGCTCACCCACTTCTTTGTTCATCATCTTGACGTAGAAATCGATCACGCTCTGAAGGCTGCGGCCGTCAACGGCAACAATGAGATCGCCGGAAGCCAGACCTTTTTGGTCTGCCGGACTGCCTTTGCCGACCGCGTCGACGACCAGTCCCGTAAACCGTCCGTGGGTGTGCATGCGCCCCACGGTCAGCCCGAGGCGAACGCGTCGGAGCTTCTCCGGCATGAGCATGAGGCTCAGGTTCTCAACGAGCGTATCGACGGGTATGGCGAAGCCGATGTTCTGGGCGTCGGCCCTGATGGCGGTGTTGACGCCTATCAGCTCTCCGTTGATATTGAGCAAAGGGCCGCCACTATTGCCTGGATTGATGGAAGCGTCGGTCTGAACCAGCCCGCGCAACCAGTATCCCTCACTGACCTGCAGGTCGCGTCCCACGGCACTGATCACGCCACTTGTCACGGTGTTTGAATAGCCGTAGGGGTTGCCAATGGCGATGACTGTCTCACCGATCATGAGGTCACTGCTACGGCCCAGCTTCACGAACGGCAGCTTCTGGTCGGTCTTGATGGTCAGGACAGCGAGATCCTTGCTTGCATCCGCACTGACGATACGCGCCTGAAACTCCCGGCCATCGTCAAACACTACCTTGACACGTCGGACACCTTCGACGACGTGGGCGTTGGTGACGATGAATCCGTCCTCGTGCACGACGAAGCCAGAGCCAAGGATCGACACCTGCTGCTCGACACGCGGCCCGCGAAAATCAAACATCCCGGGCCAGTCCCATTGCGGCCAGATGCTTCTTGACACCGTGCGTTCGCCGGAAATGTTTACCACGGCCTTGTGCGTCTCGGCGTAGACCCTGACGACCGGCGTCTCGCGGTCGGCACGGGATGCCTCCTGGGCCGATAGCGGGCCGGCGAGAGCAATCAACACGAAAACGAGTGCGAATTCATACGACGCAAACCGCTTCATTTGGACTAGGACCTCCGAGTGCCCCCCAGATCGGCACAGCACATAGTTGCAGATCGCAAGGCGTCTTGGCCAGGTATGTCTGTATCCTCCATCCTGCCGGGCAACGATGTGACGCTCAAGACCTATGGGCGGGACCGAAACGCCTGCGTGTTCACGCCGATTCCCAAGGCGATGTCAGACGATCATGCCGGCGCCGGCACTCGCCGGCCAACCAGTGGCACGACAGGGTCACTGTCGGCGTCGGCCGCCCACATGGTTGTCGGGACGGTTTCCTCGTCGCGCGCGCCTTCCGGACAAACCTTTGCCGGGAATCTCCCTTATGTCGAACTTCGCCCTCTTCGCACCCTGCCGCTTGCCTGTCTTGTTGGTCCGCTTACCGCGCTTGAGCACGAGCAATGCATTGCCGCAGATTTCGGCTGTCTTGCTGTCGGCATGTTTGAGGCCCTCTACCAGGGCTTCCTCCGCTCTCTGGCGCATTCTCCCGCGCATCTTCCGCAGGCCATAGGCGGCGGCGCTCTTGGTCCGGCGAGAGGACTTGCCGAAAAGGGCTTCCTTCAGTATTTCCAGGCCATCTTCCTGCATCCACGACAGGTTGAAGGCACTTTGACGCACGGTCGAGACATTCGAGTTGTAGAGCTGCTCACGCAGTTTTGCGAGCAACTCGACAGAGGCCTCATCCTTTTCTCGCCCCGAAGGACTTCTTTTCTCCAGCTTCATAAAGCCACCTCCCTGTGGACATCGGCAAGCGGTCCGCCATCAGCGGAGGCCGGTATGCTCTCGCCCTTCGGAGCCGAGGACGCCAGCCCCCCCCAGTGTGTAGAAACCACGATCGTGCAGATGACCGGACACTGCTCCTGATAGCGACGAGCACGCATCCGACCCCTGCCCGCTGTGCGCCTGGATACCCGCATCCTTGCCTGCCCTCCAGCGAAAACACATGTTCTCCCAGCTTGTCCACATCACATCACCGGCCTGAGGTGCTTCTGCTTTCCCTGGCGATCCAGCATTCTGCGTATGTTGTCGCACGCTGCACTGACAAGCTTGACAGCCGTCCCGGGCACAAGCTGCTCGGGCCTCTCGGCCACCCACCCCCGTGAGTTCCGGCAGGAACTTGAAAACAAGGCGTCTCGTGAACGCCTGCTTGTGGCGCATTTTCATGCAGGTGATGTGGACTGTCAAATGATTTTTTGACGCCGGGCGGGTTGAAACCGCCCGGACGAGGCGACCGTGCCGCGTCGGCGTGCTATTGGGGTCCGTCACCCAGCCGCGACGGCCCAGCCCGGAATGCCCAGGCCAAGTTGGGCACACGCAATCCTGACGGCAGCAGTGCCCCGTACGCGGGTGAAAATTGCCTTTTCGTGTAACAAAGTGCTGTAGGCAAGCGTCTCATACTTGTAGGTGGGGGGATGGTCTGTGTGTGGTATGCCGACGCATCTTCAGTGGTTTTGCGGCAGGTGCCGGCGCGAGGATGATGGATTGGCCTTTGAGTGGGTCGAGGGCGGGTTGCCCGCGGGCGTGAAGGCTTGCTGCCCATCCAGGGGGACCGTCCGGGGCCGAGCGCTTGACTGAACCTGCACATTTTGTTAGGCTTCCATTTGGGGAGTCTCTTTGTATCTCAATGTCGTGGAACACCTATGGACTCAGGCGGCAACAGCATTAGAAAGAAAAGGCTGGGCGAGGTGCTCTGCGAGAAGGCGTACCTGGACAGGGCCGATCTCGGGGTCGCTTTGGCCGAGCAGAAGGTCAGGCACCGGCGGTTAGGCCAGATTCTCCTGGATCTGGGTTATGTCACGCAGGCCCAGTTGAATGAAGCGCTTGCCGCCCAGGTGGGCATTGCGAAGGTAGACCCCTCGGGACTGTCAATCCAGGGCGAGATCATTGGTCTTGTGCCGGCGGATTTGGTGAGCAAATACAAAGTTCTGCCCCTGTGGCGGGAGAACGGACGTCTGGCGGTAGCCATGACCGATCCGTTCCAACTGCAGGCCACGGAGGACCTGCGGCTCGTTACCGGCTGTTTCATCCAACGGTACTACGCTGAGCCGGCGCAGCTCGAAAACGCGATCTTGAGGTTCTACGGAAGCAACGTTGCACGAATGCTGGACGACCTCGTGCCGGATGACCAGCACGCCGACGAGAACGCGAGCAATGGAGATTTCTCACCGGCCAGACTTCACGAGTTGGCGCGCGAGCCCTCCCTTGTGAACTTGGTCAATCTCATCATTTTTGAGGCCATTGAGGGACGGGCCAGCGACATCCATATCGAGCCTTTCGAGCACGAGGTGAAGATCAAGTACCGAATCGACGGCATCCTCGTCGAGAAGGCGCCCTCATCCAAGCGACTCCAGGCCGCGATCGTATCGCGCATCAAGATCATGGCCGACATGAACATTGCCGAACGCTTCGTTCCCCAGGACGGCCACATCGAGTTCATGGGCAAGAACGGCAAGATCGACATCCGCGTCTCGACGGTGCCGACGGTATTCGGTGAAGCGGTTGAGCTCCGTCTGCTCGACAGGACCGCCTCGCTGATTAGCCTTGGGGACCTGGGCATGAACGCCGAGACGCTGGAGGGCTTTTCCAAGTGTCTGAGAAAGACGCATGGAATTGTCCTCGTGACGGGGCCCACGGGGTCAGGCAAGACGACGACGCTGTACGCCGCGTTGAACAAGATCTACAGCCCCGGCGTCAAGATGATCACGATTGAGGACCCGGTGGAGTACCAGCTTGACGGAGTCAATCAGATGCCCGTCAACGCCAAGCGTGGGCTCACATTTGCGACGGGACTGCGGCACATCCTGCGGCACGACCCGGATATTATCATGGTGGGCGAGATTCGAGACCGCGATACGGCCGATATCGCCATGCGAGCGGCTTTGACGGGACATCTCGTTTTTTCTACGCTGCATACCAACGATGCTCCAGGGGCGATTACGCGACTTATCGACATGGGCGTCGAACCGTTCCTGCTGGCCAGCTCACTGGAGGGAATCCTTGCGCAGCGCCTCGTGCGCAAGATCTGCCCCAAGTGCAAGGAGCCATATCGGCCGGATGAGATCCTATTGAAGAGCCTCAATGTCGCGGGCAGGATCGAGTCTGGGGCCCGGTTCTACCACGGTGTTGGCTGTAATGAGTGCAACCAGACCGGCATGACAGGCCGCGTCGGCATATTCGAGTTGCTACGTATCACCAGCAACCTGCGCGAGCTCATTGCGACCCGGCCCACAACGGATCAGATCGCCAGGGAGGCCCCGGCAGACCACATCAGCATGGTCCATGATGGTATCGCCAAGGTCTTGCGGGGAATCACGACCCCCGAGGAAGTCTTCAGGGTGGCTAAGAGCATTGATGACGAGGACTGAGAGATCGTGAAAGACTCCTGCTGAACGGTTATTGTCTGAGTTGTGGCGGAGCGGATTTTGGGCGAATTCTCCTACAAAGCAGTGGATCTATCCGGAGAGCACATTGCCGGCACGGTGGAGGCGCTTG
The DNA here is from genome assembly GCA_964527825.1 of uncultured Pirellulales bacterium. GTDB lineage: Bacteria > Planctomycetota > Phycisphaerae > Sedimentisphaerales > Anaerobacaceae > JAFGLV01. The sequence goes on along the minus strand of CAZGRF010000062.1, from coordinate 201 downwards.
ACCGCCGCAGCGCCGTGGCCGCACTGACGGGGCAGGGCCATTTCGTCACTGAGTTGACCGATCAGACGCAGCAGCAAGGAACTGCGGAAGGACTATCTCTTTTCAAATTACCCAGCTTGCCTCGCTTGGGCGGCAGCCGAGTCACGAGCAAGGACGTCCTGACCATGACCACGCAGTTGAGCACTGCGGTTAGGGCGGGAT
>CAZGRF010000061.1:11850-13054 GCA_964527825.1 uncultured Pirellulales bacterium | reverse complement strand
GAGCTGACCCCGGTCCGACAACTCCGCGGAATCGCGGAAGCCAAGGAGTCTCAGGCGCTTGCTGTTGCCGAATGGCCTGCCGGCATCGAGAGCCTCCTGGACAAAGACGCAGAAGAGCAGATTCGGATCATCCAGGAGATCGTCCGCGCGATTCGCGATATAAGGAGTAAGTACAATAGGGCGCCGAGCGAGAAGATGACGGCCTCCGCCGACGCGCCCGGCAAGACGGCAGACCTTCTCAACGCGGCGAGCGACTTGGTCTGTCAATTGGCCGGACTGGAGTCCTTCCGCGCGACGACGAATGCCGAGAAACCGAACAACGCGGCCACGGCCATAGTAGAAGAGACTCAGGTGTACCTGCACAACGTGATCGATCCCGAGGCCGAGCGGGCACGGCTGGAGAAGCAGAAGCAGGATATCGAGCAGGCCAAAAAGGGTGTTGAGAACAAACTTGCCAATGAGAATTTCGTGACGCGGGCCAAGCCCGAGGTCGTCGCCCAGGCGCGGGACAGGCTCCAGCAGCTTCAGGAGCAGTTGCAGGCCGTTGAGAGGCATCTGGCCGAGATCAACGGATAGCGCGGCTTAGGGAGTATTGAAGATGGAAGTGGAAGTTGAACTCTCACGGATAATCATCAATGAGACTTCCGACCAGCAGATCATCGTCCTGAAAGAGCGCAACGGCGCGCGGGCTTTTCCGATCGTGATCGGCATTGTGGAGATCTTCGCCATCGACCGGCGTCTGAAGGGCATCAAGCCACCTCGGCCGATGACCCACGACCTACTGGCGAGCATCATCGAGAGCCTCGGCGCTACCATCGAGCGCATCGTCATCGACGATCTTCGCAGTCACACCTTCTACGCCAAAATCCACCTGCATGTGGACGGACGTTCGGTGATCGTGGATTCGCGTCCCTCAGATGCAATCGCGCTGTGTGCGGCGATCAATGCTCCGATTTTTGTTGCGGAGCACGTGTTCGACAAGACGAGCCAGTGAACAGCGTCGTTATCACCAGCAATCCGACGGCAATGCATAGCAGTGCGTCTGCCACGTTGAATGTGTGCCAGTGCTTGCCGGGCCAGTAGACGACATCAATGAAGTCACGGACCCGGCCGCCATTGAAGAGCCGATCCCAGAGATTGCCGCACACGCCCGCGGCGAACAGGCCCAAGGCCGCCTGGACCGTTCGTTGGCGTCCTGTCGTCC
>CAZGRF010000061.1:0-11750 GCA_964527825.1 uncultured Pirellulales bacterium | reverse complement strand
ACCAAGTGACCCGTTTTGTCGGGCAGGAGGGCTCTGCATCGTTCGACGAGGCATCGGGGAGCAATCGTCCGGTCGGCTTGTTCTCGCGGGGTGGTCGTCATGAGCTTAGTCGTTCAGTCCTTGCAAAGGGTCCGTTGTCTTAGAGTGCTCCCTTATGAGCTTCTCCAGCGCCTCACGCTTCGGCTGGTCGGGATTGATCTCCAGCGCCCGTCGCCAGTGACGCAGCGCCCGAGCCTCCAATCGTTCATCGTTCGTGTTGTTGGCCTGGACCATGTAGGCCACCCCCAAACCGCGATGGGCCTGCCAATCGTCGGCGTCGAGGTCTATGGCCTTCTCGTACACGCGAACCGCCTCGTCCGCTTGGCCAAGCTTGACCAGGCAGTAGCCGAGATAGCGAAACGCCGGCGCTTCTCCGGGCCGGGTCTGCACCAGCGTCGTAAACACGTCCCTGGCCTGGTCGTACTGCTCGTTCCTCATGTAGGCTGCACCCAGGGCCAGCATCGCGTCAGCATCGACGGGATCGACGGCCAGCAGACGCTGATACAGCTCGATCGCCGGCAGATAGTCCTTCTGCACTTCATGGATACGCCCGAGCAGCAGCAGAGCCTCGCGCGACTCCGCATCGACCTGTCGCGCGGCCTCACCATGCGCCAGCGCCCGAACCGTCTGGCCCGCCTTCAGGTAGCATTCCGCGGCACCAAGTTGCGCCTTGAGACTACCGGTATCCAGCTCACCCGCCCGGGCATACGCCTGCGCCGCCTCCCGGAACTTCTCCAGGCTTTCGTACGCACGTGCCAGATCCATATAGCCATCGAACGACCACGGGTCCAGCTTCACCGCTTGCCTGAACGCGTCCGCGGCCTGCTCATGGTTTCCGGTCGCCTGATACGCCTTGCCCAATTCGGAGTATGCCAGAGTGAAGTGGGGATCCGCCTCCGTGACAGCCGTCAGTTTCTCTATCGCCAGTTCGTTGCGGCCCAGCTCGCGCAGCATGACGGCGTCGAGGTACAGGTCCATCGTTTGCCTCTGCTGAGAACAGCCGAGCGTCAGACACAAGGTCTGTATCGCAATGCTCAGCACTCCTGGGATAGCTCTGTTCTTTCCTGCGGACACGAGCAGGTTGCCTCTACGAACCCACGGCAAGGCCCGTGCATCCTGCGCGTGTGCGGCCACGTCCCTGCCAACGGCCGGATTATACCAGAGCGACGCCGCCTGTCAAAGCGCCCTGCGTGGCCAGCCCCCGCTCGGTCTGGGCAGGTAAATGTTTGACACGGGCGTTGGGGACCCATATCATAACAGGCCCCAATATGTTGATCGCCCGATGGGACGAGGCTGTGCCTCGTCTCTCTTGCTGTCGCTTGAAAGGTCGTTCTGCATGGCCAGAGACAAGGTTGCACTCGCCAAGAGACCGTGCGTCCTGATCATACGCGACGGGTGGGGGTACAACCCCGACCCCAACGAAGATCCGTACAACGCGATCAAACGGGCCCGGACCCCGGTGGATGACATGCTGATGACGGAGTACCCGCACTGCCTCATTCACACATACGGGGAATACGTGGGTCTGCCCGACGGTACGATGGGCAACAGCGAGGTGGGCCACCAGAATATCGGGGCCGGACGCATCGTGCCCCAAGAATCCGTCCGCCTGACCCACGCGATCCGTAACGGTTCGTTCTTCGAGAACGCCGAGTTCATGAATCTTCTCCAGTTTATCAAGGAGCGCAGCGGCAGAATGCACGTGATGGGCCTGTGTAGCGACATCGGCGTTCACTCGCTGCTGGGACACCTTTACGGATTGCTGGAGCTGGCCAAGCGGAACGGATTGGCGGACGTATTCATCCATGCGTTCATGGATGGACGCGATTCTCCGCCCGATAGCGGCCTGGGTTACGTCCGTGACGTGGCGGAGAGAGCCCGCGAAATCGGGGTCGGCAGGATCGCCAGCGTCATGGGCAGGTTTTACGCTATGGACCGCGACAGTCGCTGGGACCGGGTCCAAAGAGCTTACGAGTGCCTTAGAATCGGCAAGGCCCTCAAGGCGCGCAGTGCCGAGGAAGCGATCCAGAGCAGTTATGACAGGGACGTCACGGACGAATTCGTCGAGCCCACGTGCATCGTCGATGAGGACAACGAGCCGCTTGCCACCATTCAAGACGGCGATGGCGTCGTGTTCTTCAACTTCCGCGGCGACCGGACCCGCGAACTGACACGGGCGTTCGTGGAGCCCCACTTCGAAGGATTCGTGCAAACCACGCCGCCTCAGGTGCATTTCGTCTGTATGACCGAATACGATGCGACGATCCCGGCGCCGGTAGCGTTCCCGAAGCCTCCGAAGATGAAGAACATCCTGGCGGCCTACTGGGGCGACCTGGGCGTGAAGCAGTTTCGCTGCGCCGAAACGGAGAAGTACGCCCACGTGACCTTCTTCTTCAACGACTACACCGAGAAGCCATTCAAAGGTGAGGACAGGCAGATTGTCCCCTCGCCCAAGGTGCGAACGTACGATCTCAAGCCGGAGATGAGTGCGTTTGAAGTCGCCAGCGTGGTGCTGGAGCGGCTCGATTCGGACAGATACGACGCGGTCGTCGTCAATTTCGCCAACCCCGACATGGTCGGCCACACAGGCGACCTGTCGGCTGCCATTCACGCCGCCGAAGTAGTCGATGAGTGTGTCGGTAAGGTCCTGGACAAGGTCAAGAGCATGGGCGGGGCGGCTATCGTCACCGCCGATCACGGCAACTTCGAGAAGATGATCGATGGGACCCCCGATAGCCCCCACACGGCCCACACCATCGGCGACGTACCGCTGGTCATCTTCGACGAACGGTACAAAGGGACCAAACTCCGCGAAGAGGGAACGCTGGCCGACATCGCACCGACGCTGCTGGAGATGATGGGTTTGCCTCAGCCCAAGGAGATGGCCGGCCGCAGCCTGCTGCGATGACCGTTGGCCGGTCGCGGTTGCGCAGCTCGTGGCGTTCGGCGGGGCGCGCCCCGTGTGGCAAACATCGCAACCGAGAAACGAGTGGACCACATGGGTCGGATCGTTCACCTTGACCAGAACATGATCAACATGATCGCCGCCGGCGAGGTTATCGAACGCCCCGCCAGCGTGGTCAAGGAACTCATGGAGAACAGCATTGATGCCGGCGCTACGGAGATCACCGTTGCCGTCGAGGACGGGGGCCGCAGATTGATCTCCGTTACCGATAACGGCTCCGGCATGGAAGCGGACGACCTGGACGCTGCCTTCGAGTCGCACGCGACGAGCAAGATCAAGGACACCGCTGATCTGCACGCCATTGCGACGCTCGGGTTCAGGGGCGAAGCCTTGGCCAGCATCGCCGCTGTTGCGCAGGTCCGCGCGGTCAGCCGCACGCGCCAATCCAATCAGGCCCATTGCATTGAAATCGACTGTGGCAATAGGAAACGTGTTGGGCCCTGCAGCGGCGACGTCGGGACCACGATCCAGATTCGCGACATTTTCTACAAAACTCCTGCCCGTCGGAAGTTCCTCCGGACCGCCAATACCGAGATGGGCCACATCAGCGAGCAATTCACGCGGATCGCCCTGGCGGCCGGCTCGCTCGACCTGACACTCATCCACAACGGCAAGGAGCTGTACCGACTCTCCAAATCCCAGAGTCTGCGAGAGCGAATCGGACAACTGTTCTCGATGCTGGCCCCCGACGACCTGATTGAAGCACAAGCCAACGAGAAAGGCATAAGCATACGCGCCCTGCTGGGCAGACCGAGCAGCTCGCGGACGAACAACCGGTTTCAGTATACGTTCCTCAACGGCCGGTTTGTGCGAGACAAGTTCATCTCGCACGCGATCAAGGAAGCCTACCGGGGTTTGCTCGAACCGAATCGCTTCGGCGTGGTGTTCCTGTTCTTCCAAATGCCTTACGCGGACTATGACGTCAACGTTCATCCGACCAAGATCGAGGTCCGCTTCTTCAACGCCAACCTGGTCCACTCGCAGGTGTTGGGCGCGATGCGCGAAAGACTCCTGGGAACGGACCTGCACGTCTCAGCCAAGCTGCCGACGGGCCGCACCGGTCTCACCGACGATGCGTCCGAAGGCCAGCACGCCCGCAGACAGGAAATCGCCGACGCGATGGCCGAGTTCTTCAAGAAGCACCGGCCCGTCCATCAGCAGAGACAATTCGATTTGACTCCGCAGAGGCCATCTCACCCTGCGACGGTCGCTCAGAGAGAGCCCCACGCGCGGTCCGCAGAGAACCGGCCCCCCGCCGAAATCGAGGGGCCGAAGTTCATCCAGATTCACGATAGTTACATCGTCGAGCAGACCGCCGAGGGATTCGTCATCATCGATCAGCACGCCCTCCATGAGCGCATGCTCTACGAGATGCTGCGTCAGCGTATGCAAAGCAACAGCCTCGAATCGCAGAGGTTGCTGCTTCCCGAGAGTTTTGACGTCACGGACGCGCAAGCCGACGCGATCGAGGGCAACGCGGAATTGATCGCCCGACTTGGGATCGAGCTGACGCCGTTCGGTCCGCGAACGTATGCGGTCCAGTCGTTCCCAACGTTGCTGGGCAAGGCCTCGCCCGCGGCCTTTGTAGAAGACCTGATCGACTTGCTGGCCGCCAAGAGTGGCGAGCTGAATGCCGAGAGCCTGCTCGATGAAGTGTTGAACATGACGGCCTGCAAGGCGGCCATCAAGGCGGGTCAGAGACTGACCGATGAGGAGATTCAGCAACTCCTGGCGGACCGGCGGCGCTTCGAATCGACGAACCGATGCCCGCACGGACGACCCACAACGATCAAGTTCTCCGTGAGCGAGCTGGAGAAACAGTTCAAGAGGACCTGATGCGCAAATGGTGGCTCTTATTGGCGGCGCTGTTGCTTTGGACCTCCTTGGGGTATGCGCTGTTCGGGACGCGAGCGGCGAACGGCAATCTCGGCGCGCCGCGCGCGGCGAGGCCGGCGCGCATCGTCTCTCTGGCCCCGAACCTCACGGAGATTCTGTACGCGCTGGGCCTCGCACCGAATGTCGTGGGCGTGACCGGCGACAGCGACTACCCTGCCGCTGCTGCAGCCAAGCCCAGGGTCGGCAGTTTCTGGCAGCCCGACATCGAGGCCGTCATCGCCGCCCAACCCGATCTCGTCGTGACGCTGGGGTTCGAGCAACAGAGAAATCTTGCGGACAGGCTCAGCCGCATGCACTATGACTCGCTGGTCCTCGATATTGACAAAGTCGAGGACCTCTTTCGGAGTATTGTCATGATCGGCCGCGCCACCGGCGCCGACGATCGGGCACAGGAGCTAGTTGCCAACATTCGCAGCAGGATAGACGCACTCCAAACCAGGCTCGGAACCGGTGACAGGACCACAGTCCTCTGGGTCGTGCAGAGAGACCCCCTTCGCGTGGCCAGCAGGGACACATTTGCCAACGAGCTGATTGAGATGGCGGGCGGGCGGAATGCCATCGGCGCGACGCTGCACAAGTACCCCCCCATCGGCTCCGAGCAGGTCATCGCCTCTGCCGCTCAGGTCGTTATCGAGCCGACCATGACTGCAGGTGACGAGAACACGCAACGCGAGCAGGCGCTCAACTACTGGAGCCGGTTCCCAAACGTGCCGGCGGTGGCGAACGGACGAATCTACGTGGTCGATGGCGATCTCGTGTCACGGCTTGGGCCGCGGTTGTATCAGGGAGTCGAGACGGTCGCGAAGTGCCTGCGACCCGAATCGTTTGGAGAATGAGCTGGTGCAAACGCTCCTGTCACCCAGAACCTTGCTGATTCGGACCGTCGGGGCCCTGCTGCTGCTCGTTCTGGTCATGGTGCTGTGTGCGTCGGTAGGCACGCAGAGCGTTTCCTGGAAGGCCGCCCTGACACATGGGACCGACGCCGCCTCGCCCAATCCTGACTACGAGATACTCCTGCGGGTACGAATTCCGCGCATCATCCTGGCTGCCCTTGTGGGCGCCGCCCTGGCCGCCGCCGGCGTGACATTTCAGGCGTTGCTGCGCAACCCTTTGGCCGACCCGTATATTCTCGGCGTTTCCAGCGGCGCGGGTCTGGGCGTCATGCTGGCCGTCATGGCCGGTTTCAACTGGACTTTGTGGGGACGCTCGCCGGTGGGGGTGTTCGCCTTCGCCGGGGCCTTGGGTACGGTCTGGTTGGTCTGGGGCATCGGCCGAGTCACCGGCAAGTTTCACGTCACGGGTCTGGTGCTGGCGGGTGTTGTCGTAAACGCCTTCTTCTCCGCTGTGATTATGTTCCTGACCTCCGTCGCGCGCAGCCAGCAGTTGTACGCGACGATGTTCTGGCTTATGGGCAACATGACCGAGGAGGACTTCTTTGTTCTGTGGGTCGCAGGCGGCTGTGTGGCGGCCGGGATTGCGGTCCTGTTTATCCTTGGCCCGCAACTCAACGCCATCAGTTTTGGGCATATCGACGCCAAGAGCATAGGTGTCAATGTCGAGCGAACGCAGTTCGTTGCCTTTGCCGTCTCGGCCTTCATTACGGCCGTGGCGGTCAGCCTGAGCGGACTCATCGGCTTCGTGGGGCTGATTGTCCCGCACGCGGTCCGGCTGGTGTTCGGCCCCGATCACCGTCAGCTTCTGCCCTTGAGCGCTCTCTCGGGCGCCATGTTCCTCGTGGCGGCCGACACCCTCGCCCGAACCGTCGTGGCGCCGGCGCAACTACCGGCTGGTGTCGTCACCGCCTTGGTTGGAGGACCGTTCTTCCTCGTTTTGCTTGTGCGACACAGTAGGAAGGTCTACCGGCTCACATGACAACCGCCTTGCACATTGAGAATGTCACGTTTGCATATCAGGCAAGCATCCCGGTCCTGCGGGACCTCAGTCTCACGGTGGAAGCCGGGACCTTCCTCGCCGTGGTCGGGCCCAACGGTGTGGGGAAAAGTACGCTCATCAGCCTGTTGTCCGGGCAAATCGTGCCCCAGTCCGGCCGCATCTGTGTAGACGGGGTTGAGATTCGCTCCTATGGACCACGAGAGTTGGCCCGGAAGATTGCGGTGGTCCGCCAGGAGTTCGTCCCGGCCTTCCGATTCTCGGTGGTGGAGGCGGTCATGATGGCAAGGACACCTTACTACAACCGGCTCGGCTTCGAGAGTCCCGTGGATCGTCAGCTTGTAGCCGAGGCACTTGACCTGACCGACACAACCGCGTTTGCCTCGCGAACGCTGGACCATCTCAGCGGCGGCGAGCGTCAGCGCGTTTTCATCGCCCGAGCACTGGCCCAGGACACGCCTATCCTCCTGCTGGACGAGCCTACCAGCTTTCTGGATTTCAAGCACCAGGTTGGAATCTACGACCTGCTCAAGCGCATCCAGCGTGACAAAGGCAGGACGGTCGTGGCCGTGACGCACGACATCAATCTCGCCGCACAGTACTGCGACGAAGCCCTTCTCCTGGAACCCTGCAGGAACCGCACACAGGACGAAACGGACGGGCCTCCGGGTGGTTTCGGACACTATCATAAGGGGCAAGCCTCAGAGGTCTTCACAGCGGCGCGGCTCCAGCGGGCCTTCGGCGTGGGCATCTTCTCGGCGGCCGTCGGCACCGAGAGGGTCTTCCTGCCTCTGGGAGAAATGGCCAAGGACGCCGGAAGGGCCGACCGTGGATCAGGTCCGTCCGACCCATATCCCCGCCCGGCCAATCGATAACTGCCAGGCTCTAAAGCATTTACGGACACCCTCCTCTGCGCATGGCCTTGAGTCTCACGCGGCTGTTCTTCGTTGGCACAAGGCGTGAATTTGCGTGAGGGGGGAAAAATGGCGCTATGCCGTGGCGGATGCGTATGGTATAATACTGGTTTCTATAGACATGAGCATGTTGCCTATACGAAATGAAAGGTTCATAGAAACGTGGCTGGACAACGTAAGAGAGTCCCAAGAAAGAAGGTCGCCAGGAAGCCCGCTACGAAGCCGTGTCTTAGCGCGGCCGATATTGGACATTTCAGGGACCTGCTCCTGGAGAAACGGCGAGAGATATTCCAGAACGTCTTCGAGATTGAAGGCGAGACGCTGAAGAAATCGAGACTGGACGCCAGCGGAGACCTGTCGAGCATGCCCATCCACATGGCTGACCTCGGCACAGACAACTACGAGCAAGAGTTTGCCCTGGGTCTGATGGACAGCGAGCGCAGGATCCTCCACGAGATCGACGACGCGCTGCAACGGATCGAGGATGGCACCTACGGGATCTGCGAAGGGACGGGCAACCCCATCCCCAAGGCGAGACTTGAAGCCCAACCGTGGGCCCGATACTGCGTGGAATACGCCAGAATGGTGGAACAGGGCCTCGCCGAGGGGGGCCAATAGCGTCGGGAGAGCCGGCAGTCTGAGATTCAAACCAGGCGGTCGTCTCGTGTGGGTGGCAGGCCGGTCGCACGAGTTGGCGCTCGCCGGCAGGCACGGACAAGACGACCGCTCGACACGCAAGCCCGGCGGTTTCACCCTCCTCAAGAAGCACGAGACCGGATGTTTCTCGGGACGCTCGCATGGAACGACAAGAGCCGGTCCAGCCAACCCAGTCGCAGCCGCGACATCAGCTCCGGTGTCCGATCTGCCGCCGTCCCCTGCACGTCCTCGGAGAGGCAGCCGCCCAAGGCTTGAAGTCCTTCCCGTTCTGCTCCGAGCGCTGCAAGCTCATTGACCTGGGCGCCTGGCTGGATGGAGACTACAGAATACCCGCGCGCCCTGATGATCCGTCCGACGACCCGCAGACTGACGATCGCCCCGCCTCCGACTGACTAACGCAGGAGCACTTCTGCGTGCGAAAATCTTTCTGGACGGTGCCGAACTCGGACAGTAACATGCCGTGGAAGAATGACGTCGGGCGAAACAAAGGTCAAGCGGAGCCAATTTGTTGAAAGGGCACAAGATGGCTGAGGAGAAAGGACCGGTGTTGCCTCTGGGGAGCTTTCTTTTCCCGCGCGTCTTTCAGGCTTTTCGTATGTCCATCCAACCCACGAAGCTCATCCTGGCCTTGCTGGCGCTGGCCTCCATTTGTCTGGTCGGTCGTCTTATGGATGTCAACCAGACTGTCGTTGTCAAAGACGGCACCACCGAGCTGGACGAGTACGTTTCGGTCGGGGAGGTTGGCGAACACATCAGGCTCTTCGGAGACCTCGGCAGACGGGACAGGAACTCCGGCGAACGGGCCGGCGTGTTCGGCACGCTATGGAAGTTTGGCGCGGAACGTTTTCACGCGGCGGTGTTGAGCATTGGGCGAGGTGATGGGCTCGGGGTCGTCTACAGCATTGTCGCCTCCTTCCAGGCCTTGGTGTGGGCGTTCACCTATCATCCTCTCTACAGCATCATCTTCTTCGCAATCGCACTCGTCCTAATGTCACTTGCCGGCGGCGCCATCTGCCGGATTGCCGCACTACAGTTCGCCCAAGGGGAAAAACCCGGCCTGACTGAGGCCGTCCGCTACAGCGTCAAGAAGTGCTACAGCTTTGTCACTGCCCCCATTACGCCCATTGGGATCATCGCCGTGATAGGCGTGTCGATCATTCTGCTGGGGCTTGTGGGGAACATTCCTGTCGTGGGGGAGCTGGCCGTAGGTGTGTTCCTGCCCCTGGCCCTGTTGGCGGCCGCGCTGATCGCTGTCATTGTCATCGGCGCCCTGGCCGGATTCAATCTCATGTTCCCCACGATCGCCTACGAGGACTCGGACTGCTTCGATGCCATCAGCCGCTCGTTCAGCTATGTCTACGCCAAACCCTGGCGCATGGGTTTCTATACGGCCATCGCGCTTGCCTACGGCGCGATCTGCTATGAATTTGTCCGTTTCTTCTGCTTCCTGCTGGTTTGGCTTACTCATTTGTTCCTTCAGTTTGGCTTCCTCAACCACAATGAGAAGCTGACGGCGATTTGGCCCGAGCCGAGGTTCACCGACTTCTTCGGTGCGGCCACCGCCGCGCCTGCGAACTGGTCAACATCCGTGGGAGCCTTCCTCATCCACGCGTGGGTTCTCGTCGTGGTGGGATTGATGGTGTCCTTTGTGATTAGCTTTTACTTCTCGGCAAACACCATCATCTACGCCTTGATGCGGAACCGCGTGGACAAGACCGCTCTCACTGAGGTCTGTACCCACTCGGGTGAGCCGGTAGCAGGACCTGCTCCCTCGGCGCCGGCCTCCGAAGAGGCTTCCGCTCCGCCGCAAGCCGCCGACGAAGGGGATTCGCGCCAAGAGGCCGAGAAGCCTGAATAATCCAACAGATCTCGTTCCGCCCAAACCGGCCGCACAAAGGCTGCCAGTCTCTCTTGGGACTCAACCAGCGTCCGCCGTGTGCCGATGATATACCCACCTTCGCTCAAGGACCGTAGGCGGACCGCGCGTCCGATAATTGACGCTGAGAGAGTGCCCGATCGCTATGCCCAATCGAGACATCGACATCCAGCCGGAAGGCCCCAGCCAGAGAGCCTCCGGTCCCCCCACGCTTCCGACAGGTCTTCTCCTGACTTTTCGCAAGCCGCTCATCGTACTGGCTCACATCACCGCATTTGCCGCCTCCTTGATGCTCTCCTTCCTGGTCGCCAACAACATGCAGTTCAAGCGCGAGTGGTTGATCCAGCAGTATCCGTTTCTGCTGTTGTTCTTTCTGGCCGTGAAGCTGCCCGTCTTCGGCCTGTTCAAGCAGTACCGTGGCTGGTGGCGGTACGTGAGCATTTCCGACCTGCTGGGCATCCTGCGGGCCTCCCTCGCCAGCACGTTGATCATCGTGACGATCTGGTTCGCCGTGATGCTCCAGGTCCCTGCCGTGCGCCGAGGCCTGCCGCCCGGTATCATCACCGTCGGTCAGGGCATCTTCGTAGCCGATCTGTTCGGAACGATCCTCTTGCCCGCGGGCCTGCGGATGATTATCAGGCTCTACCACGAGGAATTTCGGACCGTCGAAGGACGCGGCCTCAAGCGCTTCCTGATTGTCGGCGCCGGTAACGCCGGAGAAGCTCTGCTGCGCGAGATGCACCGTATGCGCGTGGCCGAGTACGACGTCATCGGCTTCATCGACGATGACCCCGTCAAGCGCGGGATCAGCATCCACGGCCTGCCCGTGCTCGGACCGGTCGAGCGACTGCCGCACATCTGCCAGGAGCGCAACATCGACGAGATCGCCATCGCGATGCCCTCGGCCACCCACCAGCAGCTCCGACGTGTCATCCAGGTCTGCGAGGGCACCAAGATCCGCTTCCGGACCGTCCCGTCCATCACCGACATCGCCTCGGGCAAGCTTCGCGTCAGTCAGATCCGCGACGTGGACATCAACGACCTGCTCGGCCGCGCGGTCGTCCAACTCGACCTCGACCTGATCGAAGCCTTCGCCCGCGATAAGACGATCCTGGTTACCGGCGCGGGCGGCTCCATCGGCTCGGAAATGTGCCGGCAAATCTGCCAGTTCGCCCCGAAGCGATTGCTGCTGGTCGAGCAGGCGGAGAACCCGCTTTTCTACGTCGAGCGCGACCTGCGCAAGCAGTTCCCCCATGTCGCCGTCGAGCCGGTCATCTGCAACATCACCGACGCCGGCCGCGTCGACGAGATGTTCGCCTGCCACCGCCCTGCCGTAGTGATCCACGCCGCAGCCCACAAGCACGTGCCCCTGATGGAGCTGAACGCGGGGGAAGCGATCAAGAACAACGTCCTGGGCACGCGGATCGTCGCCGACGCCACCGACAAGTACGGCGGCACCCACTTCATCATGATTAGCACGGACAAGGCCGTCAATCCGACCAGCATCATGGGT
>CAZGRF010000060.1:0-13168 GCA_964527825.1 uncultured Pirellulales bacterium | reverse complement strand
GGCGTGACCTCAAGCGGATCAATGTCCTTGATTCTGTCAGCGTAAAGCTCGTATGGGTACCTCTGCAACAGCTCCGCGCGATAGGCCGCTAGGATCTCGCGTCTTCGCTGGGTGTAGATTGCCGATTCGACGCGATTCCTGACAGCATCAGAGTAGGGCTGTGGTTGAGCCGGCCTCTTCTCAAGGACCTTCACAATCCGCCACTTGACTCCATCCGTGTAGAACCCGCGAACCGGCCCTATGACTTCGTTGGGCTCGGCCTTCCACAACTCAGCCCAGAAAATCCCCTCGGTGCCGGGATAGACACTGTGGGCCTGCTCATTCTTGCTCAGCGAGTAGGTGCTCTTGACCGCCTCCAGCGCCGCACCGTCATCGAGCATCTCCTTGGCGTCTCCAGCCGTCTGGAAGTCCTTACACCAGATCTGATCGATCTTGAGCATCTCGCTGATCCCGAACCGCTCCTGGTGCGCTTCGAAGTAGGCTTTGATCTCATCATCGGTCGGCTTGGCGATATCCTTGAGCTTCTCACTCTGAACCTTACCAAGCAACCGGATATCCTCAATATCCCGCATCTCTTGCAGGAACTGTTCATCCTTGTCGCATCCACATGCCCTGGCTTCGGCCACCAGAATGAAGGGTTGCAGGGCGCGATCTACGAGCTTTTCGACCCCCGCCGTCGTATTCAAGTCCTTAGGACGCGACGGAGGGGCCAGTTGGCAGAGCGCTTTGAACCACTGCTCCAGAGTGAACTGCCCGCCCTCGTACTTCACCAGGACGAGGCTCTTCTCCGCCTCGCTGAGATCATCTTGCACCTGGCTGTTCATAATCCAGTAGACATTTCGCCCCCGCGGTTTGGCCGGCTGTGTCAGCAACCGCTGATGGATCCGGCTTGCTTCGGCGAAATTCTCTTTGACCTTCTCAACTTTGTACTTCTCGAGCAACTGCGCGTAGAATTGCTCCAGGATCGGGCCCGCTTTGGGTGTTTGGATCTGCCTTTCCGCCTGCTCGCGAGTCAGTCGGGGATTGGCCTTCAGCCGCTCGTCGATTTCTTCCTGCGCTATAGGTATCTTCTCGCGGACATATTCGGTTAGGAGCGCCTGCACGAGCTTACGTTGCTGAACCTGTTCGAGTTGATCGCGAATCGCCTCATCGTCGAGGTACCCAAGCGCGCGTCCCTCCATACTCATTGCCTTCTCGGCGAGCATCTCGCGAAGCACGGACTCTGCAGTCACGGACCGCGCCGGCAGCCCGTCGTCCTCGCGCTGGGGCCGGATCTCCTGAGCCAGTCGCTGCTTCAACTCGTCCTTGGTGATCGAATACTCACCTATCGTCGCCACTACGTCGGGCGCAACAGTGTCAGGACCGCGACGCTCCTCGCTGGGGGGCCGGCATGAAACCAGGACAACGGCCGCCGCCCCCGCGACAACCACATCAAGCAATAGAGGAAGCAGCCGATACTTCATCTTCATGAGACCTCCAAAGACTTCGGCAAACACTTCAGGACCTTCCCGGCGGTCTTGAGGCATCTGGCCCGCCCTGCCGCTGCCCGTCAGTGAATGACCTTGTTCAGTGGATAAGTGATGATCCCGGAGGCGCCGGCCCTCTTCAGAGCGGGAACCAAGGCGCGCTCCACCTTCTCATCGACGATGACCTCGATGGCCACATACTCCGAGTCCGCCAGGCCGGACACCGTCGGACTCTTCTCCGCGGGCAAGACCTTGAGAACCGAGTCCAGATCCGCCCTCCTGACGTTCATCTTCAGCCCGACTTTGCTGCGCGCCTCGATGGCCGCCTTCAACAAGATGGAGAGGCTCTCGATCTTCTCGCGCTTGAAGGCGTCCTGCCAGGCTTGCTTGTTGGCGATCAGCCTCGTGGTCGAGACGATGACGGTGTCGATGATGCGCAGGTTATTGGCTCGCAGTGATGTGCCTGTCTCCGTCAACTCGACGATCGCGTGAACGAGACGAGCTTTGACCTCTGTCGCACCCCAACTGAACTCGACCTTGACCCGTATGTTCCTGTCGGCAAAGTACTTCTTCGTCACGCCCACCAGCTCCGTCGCGATGATGCCACCTTCCAGATCCTGGGGCTTGACCACCTTCGACTCATTGGGCACCGCCAGCACCCAGCGAGTTGGATTACTGCTGACCTTGCTGTACAGCAACTCGCAGACCTCAACTACATCACAATTACATTCCTGGATCCAGTCGAAGCCGGTAATGCCGGCGTCCAGAACACCGTCGCTCACGTACCGGCCCATTTCCTGCGCGCGAAGGCAAACCGCCTTGATTTCGCTATCGTCGATAGAGGGCAGATAACTCCGCTGGGAGTCGGAAACGCGGAACCCCGCTTTGGCAAACAAATCAACCGTAGCCTTCTGCAGACTCCCCGCAGGAATACCCAGCTTCAATACTCGTTCTGCATCCATCTTGATTTTCT
Source organism: uncultured Pirellulales bacterium (assembly GCA_964527825.1). Lineage (GTDB taxonomy): Bacteria > Planctomycetota > Phycisphaerae > Sedimentisphaerales > Anaerobacaceae > JAFGLV01. Next base: position 10,729 of record CAZGRF010000060.1, on the reverse strand, counting down.
TACGCCTGGTAAACGTCGCTCGTTCGACACCTATTGTTGGAGGGTCCCGATCACGCCTGCTATTTCTTGGCCTTCGCCACTTTCTTAGTCTTCAGGCGGGTCTTTCTGGTCTTCCTCACCCGCTTGGAGGATTCAGTCTCCCGTCGAAGCAGGCTGTAGAATTCATAGGCGTTTCTGGCCGCCACTTGCCGGGTCAGAAAACCCTCGATATCCTGCACGTCCGCCTCCGGATCCACGATCTCATTCCGCTTGAGATAGGCAATCATCTGCGCGGTCAACGGCACAGCATGGCCTTGTAGCGACGTCAGCATGCAGTAGTTGACAACGTATGGGCTCACGCCATCCAGCTTTTCAAGCACCTGTTTTGCGGGTCTCTTGCCGATCTTCTTCAGGGTCTGGAGACTGAGCGCATGATACTCATCGAATACGGCACGGAGGGCTGACGTCAACGCAAGAGCCGTCGCTCGGCTGACAGCGGTGTCCTCCTGGAGAATCTCCACTATCTCCTCCGCCCGTGCCACGCGCAGGTCGTTCCAATCGACAAAGGTCTGCCGAGACTCCTTCATGGCCCGTTGAGCGGCCGGTTCGGTTATGTGCTCGCTGACAATCCCATATATCAAAGCTTCGATTGGGTCGTCATAGGTGGTTGTCTCCACCTTTGGATGGGCGCGCTTAAGCCCGCGATAGAGCTTCCGCAGTTGCTGTGAGTGTTGCTTGCTGTTCTTCATGGCCCTTCTAGATGCCCCGGTTTCTCAGTCCCCCGGCGAAATGCTACGTGCGAAGGTGCAAAGAACATGTCGACACATGCCGCCCGCCCGAGAGACTGTGATGCACTATCCGTCCGGCCCGCCCGTCCGATCTTGATATTCATTCACCGCTTGGTCAATCAATCTCATGGTCTCCAGTGTCTTCTGAAATTGCTCATCCCGGTGGAACCGCAACACGGGGCAGAACTTGCTCTCCAGAGCAGCGCCCAACAGAGATTGAATTCGCTTCCGGGCATGATCGATGGCTATGAAGCTCTTGTTCTTGGCGCTCTGCGCCTCGGCAAAAACGCTCAAGTAGACATCCGCATTCCGCAAATCCGGCGACATCTCCACTCGCGTGACACTTACAAACCCTGTGATCCGAGGATCATTCAAATGGTTGCTAATGGCATCGCTGACCGCTTCTTTGACAACGCGAGCTACTTTTTCCTGCCTTCGGGTGGGCATAGCGTCACATCTCTCTGCACTGCCCGGCGGCGACTTCTCAAGAGTCAAGAGTCCGCGCCACCTTCACGATTTCGAAAAAGTCAAGGACATCATCGACCTTGACGTCATCATATCCCGCCAGCTTGATCCCACACTCAAACCCCGCCTTGACTTCACGCGCATCATCCTTGAAGTGCTTGAGAGATTCAAGGGTCAGGCTGTCTCTGACGACAATGTTGTCTCGAATGAGCCGCACCTTGGCGTTCTTGGCAACTACCCCACTGCTGACATAGCAGCCAAGGACCGTGCCCACCCGCGAGACCTTGAACGTCGCGCGCACGACCGCCCGCCCGAGCGCCTTCTCCTGCTCCTCCGGCTCAAGCATACCGGCCATCGACTTCTTCAGATCCTCCGTGATACGGTAGATCACGTTGTAAAGCCGGATGTCAACGCCCTTCGCCTCCGCCGTCTTGGCAGCATGCTCATCGGCCACCACGTTGAAGCCGATGATGATCGCATTCGAGGCCTCTGCCAGAAGCACATCGCCTTCAGTAATCCCGCCCGGCATCGCTTGGAGGATGTTGATGCGCACCTCGTCCACACTGAGTTCAGAGAGGTACTTCTTGAGCACGTCAACAGACCCTTGCACGTCGGCGCGGATGATCAGGTTCAACTCCTTGACATTCCCCGCCTCGATCTGGCTGAACAGGTTCTCCATCGTCACCTGCGTCCGTTCCGCCAGCGACTTCTCCCGGGCACGGAGCCGACCTTCCTCGGCAGTATCCTTGGCCTTATTGATATCGTCGAAGCAGTAGAAGCGGTCACCTGCCTGCGGCACACCACCAAGTCCCAAGACCTCGACAGGCATCGAACTGGTGGCCGCCTTGATCTTCTTGCCGTAGCTGTTCTTCATCATTTTGACACGGCCGTACGTATCACCCGCCAGAATGACATCACCCTTGGAGAGATGCCCCTCCTTGACCAACAAGGTCGCCACAGGACCTTGCTGGGCCGACATCTTCGCCTCCACGACCCATCCGGTCCCCGGAATGGTGTCGTCCGCTTTCAGGTCAAGCAGCTCAGCTACGTAGTCAAGGGCTTCCAACAGATCATCAATACCCTGACCTGTGACCGCACTGGTTTTGACGACTTCGGTTTGGCCGCCCCATTCCGCCGGCACCAGATCGTGCTCAGCCAACTCGGCATAGATGCGATTGATGTCGCAGCCCGGCAGATCGATCTTGTTCAGGGCCACGATAATCGGAACGCCGGCCGCCTTGCTGTGCGCTATTGCCTCCACCGTCTGCGGCATGACACCGTCGTCGGCCGCAACGGTCAGCACCACGATGTCTGTCATGTTTGCCCCGCGGGCTCGCATGGCCGTGAACGCCTCGTGGCCGGGTGTGTCAAGGAACGTGACCGTCTTGTTGGACCAGCTCACCTGAGAGGCGCCGATATGTTGCGTGATGCCGCCGGCCTCGCCAGCCGCTACCTGCGTCGATCGGATCTTGTCCAGAAGGCTGGTCTTGCCGTGATCGACGTGCCCAAGCATGGCCACCACCACGGGCCGCCTCTTGAGATGCTTCCGCTCTCGATTCTCAAACTCCTGCCGAATCTCATCCTCCAGCGATGTCCTGTACTCGATGACCAGCTCGGTCTCAAACTCCAGGGCTACCAGTTCCGCCACGTCGTTGCTAATGACCTGATTGGCCGTCGCCATGATACCCTGTCTCATTAGCCTCGCGATGATGTCAGCCGCTTTCACCGCCAAGGCCGAAGAGAGGTCCTTGATCGCAATGGGCTCGCTGATCGTCACCTTCTTGGGTCTGCTCAGCGAGGCCGCACGCTGTGCCTTGGATGCGATCTTGCGCGAGGGCCGCAGCCGCAGCCCTTCGCCGCCAGCGGCGCTGAGCCGGGCCTGCCGTTCTTCGATGTCTCTCTGTCGCCATCTTGTCCGGAGCTTGCTCTTCTTCGCAGTCTCTTCGTCGCGATCCTCTTTACGACGACCATGTGTCCGCTCCTTGTGGTGCTTGCCCCGCTTACGGTCCGCCGTTTCAGACGAAGGCGATTCTCCCTCCTTCTTCTCCGTGTACATCAGCGGTTCCGTCACAGTGCCATCATACCGAGGCTTCGATCTGGGCTTGGGTCTGGACTTGCGCCAATCCAATGGCTCCGGAGCCTCAACCCGAACCACTTGCGGGCCGCTGAGCACCGCCGGCTTCGGTTTGCCCAGCATCGGTCCGGCGGGCAGAACCACCTCGGGTTCAGCAGCTTTTTCCGGTTCCCCGGATTCTTGAGCCTTCTGTGCTTCGTCGGACGTCACCTCGGGGGCCGCTGCAACCGGAGCCGCCTGGTCCTCTTCGGCCACTGCCTCCGCTTCAGTATGGACCTGCGTCTCCTCTAAGGCCACTACCGATTCAACCGGTTCGTCCTCAGCAACCGCCGTCTCGACAACGGCCGATCCGCCCCCTTCGATGTCAGCGTCTTCACCGACCGTCACCGTCTTCTTCTTGCGCCTCGGCCTTCGGACCCGGACCTCCTCAAGATCAACCTTCTCGGCCGTCTCGACCGTCGTGACGTTCTCCCCCTCGCTGAACCACTCCCTGATGGTGGCCGCCAAACCCGCAGAAATGGCCGCCATATGATTCTTCACGTCCAGACCTTCATCCTGGCACTTCTTCACAATCGCAGAGCTTTTGACACCAAGTTCGCGGGCTAATAGATAGACTCTTGTAGCAGCCAAGAAACCTCCACGTACTATTGTTCCCCGTCCTCATCGAGGACATCGCGGGTTTGCGCCTGTTGCGCCAGCTCTTTCTCAGCCTGTTTCCGGTCGGATTCGGCGGCCAACGCCTTGGCTTCCTGTCCCGCAGCTTCCACCAATCGTTCAGCAAAATCCATTTCGAGGCCTAGTTCGCTGACCAACGGCTCGGGCCCAACGTCGTCGATGTCGAGAATCGAGATGACGCCCAAAGCAATCAGCTTATCCACAAGGATGTCGTCGGCTCCCTCAACCTTCTTGACACATCCGGCCAAGCGTTCAATGCCCAGATTGTACTCGTCCGGCGTCAGGATATCGATGTCCCATCCGGTCAGCCGCGCGGCCAGCCGGACGTTCTGCCCGTGCTTGCCGATGGCCAGACTAAGCTGATCCTCGTCTACGACCACCGTGGCCCGTCCCAGCTCGAAACACAGGGCGATCTCACTGACCTTTGCGGGCATCAGCGCGTTGGCCACGAGTACCTGAGACGAGTCATTCCACCGCACAATGTCAATCTTTTCGCCACCAAGCTCATCGACGATGTTTTTGATTCGGCTGCCACGCACGCCGACGCATGCCCCGACAGGGTCAACCTTGTCATCGTAGGAGGTGACGGCAACCTTGCTTCGGTAGCCGGCCTCCCGGGCCAGCGCCCGGATCTCAATGATCCCCTCGGCGATTTCTGGGACTTCCGATTCAAACAAACGCCGTATGAAATCGGGATGCGTCCGCGATAGGATGATCTTGACCTGGCTGGCCGTTTCTTTCACGTCAAGAATAAGACACCGGACCCGCTCGCCGGGACGATGGGCCTGGCCCATGATCTGTTCCCCCTTCGGCATGAAGCCCTCCGTCCAGTGGTCCAGGTTGACGATCAACGTGCCGCCTTCGTAGCGGACGACCGCGCCGCTGATGAGCTGCCCTTTCCTCTGGGCAAACTCACTGTAGATGCTATCACGCTCGTCTGCTCTGATTTTCTGAATCATCACCTGCTTGGCGGTCTGCGCGGGGATGCGTCCCAACCGTCTGATGTCGATCGGTTGCTCGTCGCGGAACGCCGCTACCTTCCCTGTGCTCCTGTCGATGTGGACAACAATGTCGCTGTCGGGGTCGGCGAAGTGCTTGCGAACCGCGGAAACCATCGCCTCTTCCAGGTCGACGAAAATCGACTCCTTGTCGATGTTCTTGTCACGGGCGATGTTATCCACAATCCTCAACAATTCTTGATTCATAGTCTTCTTCTCTCTAAAGTCGAAGCTGCCCTTAGACACTCATTCACAGGCTGAATTCCCGCATACGCGGAACGACGCTTCAGCCCTGTCAGCAACCCGGGCCGCCCCAGAAAGAGCAAAAAAAAGTGGAAACCTGTTCAGTTTCCACTTCGACCATGCCTACGCCAGACTGAGGTTGTCGCCTGCCTTTCGCCTACATCAGTCGCCTCCGACAGCAGTCCGGCTTCTGTCCCACCGGGGCCAACCGAACCTCATCATCAACCTCGCCGGCATCACGACACTGAAGCAGAAACTTCCATTCCACAGCCGCCGTCGGCGCAGACGTGCGGACATAGCTTGTACACCTACGCCACTGCACAGTTCACACGTCCCGTCAACACCATCTCATGCACCTCTTCAGCCATATCGGTGGTCACGGCAGCTATAAGTTCTTACACGCAAAGCTGTCATGCTAATCGTCCGGGCCTAGGGTGGCAATAACTTTTTTGTCGATTTCGCCGTTTTTTGGCGCCGAGCAACGTCCGGAAATAACCTTCGCTGCCAGCGAACCTCGTCCTGGCTCGAGGACGCCACATCGCGCCAAGAGAAAGCCAACGAAATCCCGCCGGCGCCAAGCCAATGGCATGCGCCGCCCGCATGCGGAGCGCTCTTTGCGTCACTTGGCCTACATGTTGGGCTCCGGCTTGCGTACAGTCCAACATGATGGGGGTGGTCCTTGGGCATGCTGAGCTCCTCTCAGCCTCTTTATGGCTTGTCAGCTCGGTCAGGGTTAGCTATATTCGTGTCTTCGACACAACCGCTTTGACCGCATAGGAGCCAACGATGCGACCGAGACTGACTGTGATAGGAGCGGCCGGCCGGATGGGCCGACGGATCATCGCCCGGGCTGTGGAGTCCGGCCAATTCGATCTCAACGCAGCGATCGACAGAGAAGACCACCCCGATATCGGCAGAGACGCCGGCCTTCTCGCGGGCGTTGGGAGCTTGCACGTTTCCCTAAGCGACTCCTGTCCGGCTGACTCCGACGTCGCCATAGATTTCTCTTTGCCAGAAGCAACCGATAAGACCCTGCACCAATGTACTGAGAACAACCTTCCCCTGGTCTTGGGGACAACGGGCCTGAATCACGACCAGCGTAGCGCGGTGGAAACCGCCGCCCGGAGCATCCCGATCATCTATGCGACGAACATGAGCGTCGGAATGAACATCCTATTCTCCCTGGTCGGCAGAGTGGCTGCCATGCTTGGCGAAGACTACGACATTGAGATCGTCGAGGAGCACCACCGTTTCAAGAAAGACGCCCCGAGTGGTAGCGCCCTGACGTTGGCGGAGAAGATCTGCGAAGCTACCGGCCGCGACTACCCCGGCTGCCTTACCCACGGACGCAGCGGCAAGGACGCCTTGAGACAGAAGGACACCATAGGCATGCACGCTATCAGGGCCGGCGACATCACAGGGGTACACTCGGTTATATATGGCACAACCGGTGAGACCATCACCCTGAATCATACGGCCCACAGTCGAGATACCTTTGTCAATGGGGCCTTGCGAGCGGCGAAATGGCTCATCGGTAAGAAACCCGGCCTCTATTCCATGACGGACGTCTTGGGGATCGAGTAGCACCACCCCGCCAAGGTGCTCCGTTCGGTCAGCGAGATAAGTCTCGGCCTTTGATGCCGTGGACAGTCAAATTCGCGTCGGGGAGGTCGTCCCGGGCCGGCCGGATTCTCGTGGCCTTGAGAAAGCGGACCTGCCCATCAGCCAACAGGTAAGTCCGGGATCCGAGCCAGCACCACCAACCTTGGTCGCCCTCGACCGGGACGTGATTGCTGAGCCATTCGCCGATAAGGATCTTGGCGGATGGATGGGCGACGCTGCCGGACCGCTGCGGAATGGACTGTTGGACCCTGCCGACATCGGTCGTGTCGGCCAGCTCGCTCATGGTGTCGATCTGCCCGGGGCTGTGGTAGAACGCCATGCTGTAGGCATAGCTGGTCGATTCGAACCTTCCAGGGTCCGTCCGGTCTTCCGGGCACAGCAGCACCGAGGGATTCTTGACTCCGACTGAACCTCCCACGTAAGACTCGACCCATCGCCGCCACCCGCGCCCCATCCAGAGCCAGTAGACCGGCTCCTCCGAGACGGGGTCGTCTGCGCATGGGTAAATGCTGTCGTTGTCGCCCAAGTAGAGATTGATGCCTAAACCGATCTGCCTGAGGTTGTGGGCACAGGCCACCCGGAGGGCGCTCGATCTGGCCTTATGCAGCGACGGCATCAAGATGGAAAGCAACAGCGCGATGATCGCAATGACAACGAGCAGCTCCACCAAGGTGAAAGCAGCTTTCTGGGGGGATGCTAGCGTGCGCTTGGAGCGTGTGCCATCCATGGAGATGTATGTCCTACAGGCGCTCTGCGAATGGGTCTACTCCACCGTGACACTCTTGGCCAAGTTGCGCGGTTTATCGACATCGTGGCCACGAAGCACGGCCGCATGGTAGGCCAGCAGTTGCAGCGGGATCACGGTCAGCAGCGGCTGGAACAACTCAGGCACATCCGGGACCGTGATGACGTGGTCCGCGCGCTCAGTGATGTTCTGGTCGCCTTCGGTGGCAACGACAATGATCTTTCCCCCTCTGGCCCTGACTTCCTCAATGTTGCCCATCATCTTGTCATACTGTGGACCGGAAGTGGCGATGAACACGGCCGGCATGCCGTCGACGATCAAGGCAATCGGCCCGTGCTTCATCTCCGCCGCGGGCAGCCCTTCCGCATGAATATAGCTGATCTCCTTGAGCTTCAGCGCCCCTTCGAGCGCGACCGGGTAGTTGAATCCTCTTCCGAGGAACAGCCAGTTCTCCCTGTCGATGTTCGCCCCGGCAATATCGCGAATGTGATCGGACTGCTCCAGGATTCGTTCTATCTTCTCCGGTATCTGGGACAGTTCCTCGATATGGCGGGCGGCTTCGTCGCTGCTGATATGGCGTCTCCGGCCCAATTCGATGGCCAACATGCTCAGCACCGCCACCTGCGCGGTAAAGGCCTTGGTACTCGCGACGCCAATCTCGGGGCCGACGTGCAAATAGATGCCCGCGTCCGTCGCCCGGGCAATCGTGGAACCGACGACATTAACGATACCCAAGACCATGGCCCCCCGCTCTTTGGCCTGCTCGACAGCCGCCAGGGTATCAGCGGTTTCACCTGACTGGCTGATAGCGATGACAATCGTCCCGTCTTCAATGATCGGGTTACGATAGCGGAACTCGCTGGCATATTCCGTATCGACGGGAATACGCGCCAAGTGCTCCAGCAAGAATTCTCCTACCAAACCGGCATGAAATGCCGTGCCACACGCCGTGAAGACGACATGTCTGGCCCGCGTAAGCTCGCGCAGATAGTCCGCAATGCCGCCGAGCTTGATCTTGCCGTCGCGCTTATCGATCCGGCCTCCCAAGCACGTGCGAAGCGATTCCGGCTGCTCGAAAATCTCCTTGAGCATGTGATGCTGGAACCCGCCCAGCTCGATCTGGTCCAGTGAGAACTCGATCTGCTTGACGTCCTTGGCGATCGTAATATTGTCAATGGTCTTCGTGTGAAAGCCATCCGGGCCGACAAGCACCATCTCGTTGTCCGCCAGGTAGATGGCCTGGGTGGTATGCTCGACAATCGCCGCCGCGTCAGAGGCCAGAATGTATTCATTGCTCCCCACCCCCAGAATCAGAGGGCTGCCACGCTTAGCGCCGATGAGCATACCGGTGTAGTCAGAGCAGAGAATCGCCAAGCCGAACGTCCCATGTAGCTTCCGCAGGGCCTGTTGAACAGCCCATTCAAACGCATTCTGCCCGTTGGACCGACCCGATTCCTCGGCGTTCACATAGAAGTAACCGATCAAATTCGCGATGACCTCGCTGTCGGTCTCGCTGACAAAAGCCACTCCTTCGCCGCGAAGCCAGGTTCGCAACGTCGCGTAGTTCTCAATGATGCCGTTGTGGACAATCGCGATCTTGCCGCTGTAATCCAAATGGGGATGTGCGTTTACCGTGTTCGGCTCGCCGTGCGTGGCCCAACGGGTATGCCCGATGCCGAGCGTGTCGCAGTTGCGAGGCCCTTCCAGAATCTGCTCCAGGACGCTGATGCGACCGCTGGTCTTCGTGACGCGGATCGCCCCATCGTCCAGCAGGGCAACACCCGCCGAATCGTAACCCCGGTATTCAAGACGCTTCAGCCCTTCAATAAGGATCGGCTGAGCCGCTTTTTCCCCCAAGTAGGCAACAATCCCGCACATAAGCGTCTTCCCTATTTCCGCACGTTCGGTGCTCTATCGAATCGACATCCCCGATCCCGGACTTGAACCAAAAGAGAATCCGACCTTCATCGGCGCTGCTGGGATCATCATTATAGGCGCGCGGGATTCACGCGGCAAATCATTTCTCCTTAATCGCCCTATCAGTTATTCTCATTTGACGCTGTCGGCACAGGAGGCGTAGACTCATCAGGGTGATCGTCGTTATTGACTACAATGTTGGCAACGTGAAGAGTGTCTGCAACGCGCTGCGGCACATCGGCTGCGAGGTGGAGCTGAGCCGTGACCCGGCACGGATCGAAGATGCCACCGGGCTGATTCTACCCGGAGTGGCGGCCTTCGGCTACGCCATGGAAGCCTTGGGCGAAGCCGCCGGGCTCATCAAGCAAGCCGTTGCTGTAGGCAAACCTACCCTGGGTATATGCGTTGGCTACCAGATGCTTTTCGACCGGAGCTGCGAGTACGGCCCGCATCAGGGGCTCGGCCTGATCAGAGGCAACGTTGTGCCCATTCCTCCCGAGCAGACTGTCCCGCACATGGGCTGGAACCTTGTGGAACTGCCCGAAGAAATGGAGCTGTTTTCGGACCTCGGCGCAGGGAAACACTTCTACTTCGCTCACTCCTACCACGCTCAGGTCCGTGACGACCAAGCAAAGGTCGCCTGCACGGACTACGGCTTTGCCCTGGCCGCCTCCGTTCAGAGGGACAACGTATATGGCGTCCAGTTCCACCCGGAGAAAAGCGGAAGGCAAGGACTGAAGCTCTTGCAGAACTTCTCCGACATCTGTAATCGGAGAGCTTCGGCATGCTGACGAAACGCATCATCCCGTGTCTCGATGTGAAGGACAATCGCGTTGTCAAGGGCGTGAACTTCCTGAACCTGCGCGACGCCGGAGATCCCGTGGAACTGGGCGCCCGCTACAGTGACATGGGGGCCGACGAGCTGGTCTTCCTGGACATCACTGCGACGATTCGCTCCCGCAAAACCATCGTCGATCTCGTCGAGCGTGTGGCGGAGAACGTCTTCATCCCGTTCACGGTCGGCGGCGGCATCCGCGACGTCGAGCAGATCGACGAGCTTCTGCGCAGCGGCGCCGAAAAGGTCTCGGTCAACACGGCCGCCGTGCAGAATCCCGATTTGATTGCGGAGTCCGCACAGCGATTTGGCAACCAGTGCGTGGTCCTGGCCATCGACGCGCGGCGATCCAAGACACATGAAGGCCACTGGCAGGTCTGCGTCAAG
>CAZGRF010000059.1:0-13192 GCA_964527825.1 uncultured Pirellulales bacterium | reverse complement strand
GATGGCGATATTGCCGTCCGCGAGCTTCTCCAACTGCGTGACCTCCGCGCCGCTCTTGATCTCGGCCCCGAAGTGCTCGACCTGCTTCTGCATCCGTTCGATCAGGCTGGGCCCGTCGATCTGCTCGAAGCCGGGATAGTTCTCGATCCGGTTGGTATTGTTGATCTGCCCACCTGGCATGAGCTTTTCGAGGAGCAGCGTTTTGAGTCTGTCCCGCGCGGTGTAGACGCCGGCGCCGAGTCCGGCCGGTCCGGCCCCGACGATAATGACGTCGTAAATCGTATCGCTCATGGTCACCTCGTCAGCGGCTCAGTCCAAATGGCGATCGATCCTCTTCTTCAGATCGGCTTCGAAACTCGGCGTGACCCCTGTGATTTGATCGACCACTTGGCCGTCCTTGAACAGCAGCATGGTGGGTATGCTCATGATGCCGTACTGCGTCGCGGTCGCGCGTTCATCGTCCACGTTGACGGCGCAGACTCTCAGTTGGTCTTCGTAGAAGACAGCTATTTTCTCCAGCACGGGCGCAGCCATCCGGCACGGGCCGCACCACGGCGCCCAGAAATCCACCAGCACTGGAACGTCCGATTCGAGCACCTCACCTGCAAACTCGGCGTCTGTGACTTCCATCTTGTTTGCCATCCGTGTTCTCCTCGAAGATAGCGTGTTCTCCTGAACCTGGACCCGCCGGCGATACTAAGAACGGACGCGCCCCATGTCAATCAGCTTTGCGATGACTTTCAGGATTCTGCTTGCGCCGTCACCGAGCGGCGCCAAGGGACCCTGCCTGGTGGCGTTGCCGGGCGGCATTGATGCTCTCGATGAGAGCCGGCAGTTCGGATAGGAGCCGTATCTTGTGCGCTCCCGGCGGTGTGGCTTTTCCCGCGTTGGTATGGGCCTCCTTGAGCGCGCCCGCCATACCGCTGTCCAACGCGGGCCGAATGTCTTTGTCGACGCGGTCGCCGACGAACAGGATGTTCTCGACGGCCGCGCCGATCCGCTCGGCGGCGATGCGGAAGATCTCCCTGTCAGGCTTGCGAAAGTCGAACTCATACGAGTACATCCGCATGCTGAAGAAATCGAGGATGCCGAGCGTCCGCAGGTGTTTCTCCAGCGAAGTGCGGTTGATGAAGGTGTTCGACACGATGCCCAGCTCCAGGCCCAGGCGCTTCAGAGCGGCCAGAGTCTCGCGCAGATCCGATTCAATCCGGCCGATCCTGGCCAACGGCTCGTACCAGAGCCAGGCCAGGTGCTCCCATTGTTCCTGGTTTAGTTGCGCGCCCTTCTTGCGGCCGATGCTCTGGAGCAGATCGAGGGCGTCGAAGTCCCTGCCGGTCAGGTTGGAGATCAGGTAGCGAAAGCGGATATGGCCCAGGTTCTCCAGGAAGTACCGGGCGAAGCTCCCCACCGCTTGACCGCTTTCCTGGAGGAAGGCATACGAGCTCCGCGCCCCTTCGAGAAAGACCTGCATCGTGCGGACCTTCCCGAAATTCACAAGGGTATCCCCAAGATCGAACAGCACAGCTGTGATCCGGCGGTGGGCCATCCTGGGCACTACTCCTCTGACGCTCAGCACGTTCGTCTATCCTTGTCGCAGCGGCGGCAGGTCGTCTCCGAAGGCTTCCTTCATCCAATCGAACATCTCATCGTCCGATATGGCCGAGACGCGGTCGGCAGCGTACTCCGCGTCGATCCGGTCCTTGATCTTGACGATGCGCGCGTCGTGTTTCGGTATCTGGATATCGTAGCGGGACTCCACCCAGTGCTTGATGCCGGCCGCTCCCGTCTTGTCGGTGATCGCTACGCCAACGGGCCGACGCAGCAGCTTCTGGGTGTCGAAGCAGTTGTAGATCTCCTCGTTCTTGAGCAGGCCGTCGGCGTGAATGCCCGCTCGCGTGACGTTGAAATCTCTCCCGACCAGGGGATAGTTGCGCGGGATCTCGAAACGCAGTTCCTTGTGTGCGTACTCGGCCAGCTCCGTGATCGCGGCGTAGTTGACGCCGGCCGTTACGCCTCTTAGCTGGGCGTGCTCGATGACCAGGGCCTCCAGCGGTGGGTTGCCGGTGCGCTCGCCGCAGCCGAAAATGGCGGCGTTGGCGGCGCTGCAGCCATAAAGCCAAGCCGTCGCGGCGTCCACCAAGACCTTGTGGAAGTCGTTGTGGCCGTGCCATTCGAGCTGGGCCGACGGCACGCCGATCTTGCGCAGGCCGGCAATCAGCTTCGGCACGCTGCGCGGCAAAGCCACGCCGGCCCAGGGAATCCCAAAGCCCAGCGTATCGCAGAGGCGAATCTTGACCGGCCGGCCGTACTGCTGCCCGATCTCCATGAGCTTGCTGGCAAACGGCAACACGAAGCCGTCGTAATCGGCACGCGTGATGTCCTCGAAGTGGCAACGCGGCAAGACCCCATTGTCCAAAGATGCCTTGACGATGTCGAGATAGGAGGTCAGCGCCTGCGAGCGCGTCTTGCGCAGCTTCAGGAAGATGTGGTAATCGCTGGCGGACGTCAGGATGCCGGTCTCGTGGAGCCCCATTTGCGAGACGAGCTTGAAATCCGCCGCCACCGCTCTGATCCAACCGGTGATCTCGGGGTACTGATAGCCCCGCGCCTGGCACAGCTCCACCGCCTTGCGGTCCCGCTCGGAGTAGAGGAAGAACTCACACTGGCGGATGAGGCCCGTGCCGCCGTCGATCTCGTGCAGCAGATCATAGATGCGCAGGACCTGCTCCGGCGTGAACGGGGGCCGAGCCTGCTGGCCGTCGCGGAAGGTCGTATCCGTGATCCATATATCGTCGGGAATCTCGTGCTCGACCCTCTCGTTGTCAAACGCCACTCTGGGGAATTCGCCATAGGGGAACGTCTCCCGGTAGAGATTGGGCTCATCGGTGTCTACGAGTCTAATCTTATCCGTCATCGTTTAGCTCCAAAGAACGTCAAAGGTGGCTCCAAACTCAGTGCGGAGCCGAGCGTGCGCTCGTGGCGATCATGGCAAAAGCCGGCTGGTTGCAGTTTTGGCCGGCGGTGTCTACACATACCCCGAGCCGTATAATATTACCCGAACGCGCCCGGGATGTAAACAGGCTCAAAGAATTGCCCATTGCCCCAAGCGCCCCGGCGAGAGCCATCGGATTTCCGTTACGTGTCGCCCAGCCGCGTGGCGACACGTGTCTGAGTCAGTAGCCGAGGTGGGATTCGAACCCACACGCCCTTGCGAGCAGGGGATTTTAAGTCCCCAGCGTCTGCCATTCCGCCACTCGGCCAAGTCTTTATCTTGCAAGGACTTGTGCTTTAGTGCTTCCGTCGAGCTGCTCTTCTGCGCGACACAAAAACAACATTTGATATTGATTCAAACCGACACAAACCCATAGCGACCAGTGGTTTGACGGCAGCGTGCCGCCCTCATGTGCGCGATCATAGCAGCCATTATAGTGGCGAAGGCCTGGGTCTACAAGCGAGGAAGGAGCACGTTCGTGGTCCTCTGGCGAGACATCTCGGCCAAGCTGAGATCCAAGACTCTCAGGCACCGGCGCTCCCGCACAAAGCTGCTGCCGTTGAACAGAAAGGAAGCTGTCCCCGGGCATGCCGGTCGTTCCGGAGTTGAAGAACCGGCGCCGGTTCGGCTATTCGCCGGTGGCGACGCGAATGACCGCGTCGAAGGCCGGCTTGGGCTGATTGTCGCCGTCGAACAGCAGCGGGCGACCTCGTGCGAGCCATGAGACCCCGTCGTTCGCACCCCAAAACGTGACAACTTTCACAGAGTCCTTGTGCTTCACGATCGCTCGGAAGAGATCTGCGTACGCTTTGGCCTGCCGCTGGTCGGCTTCGCTCACCACGCCGCCTTGAGCGCGTGCGGCGGCGCCGGCAACGTCCCCACTGGTATTACGCTGGCCACGCACGGCGGCGTTGACGTCGAGTTCGGTGATGTGAATGGGCAAGCCGATCGACGCGAGGTCCTCCAGCGTCCTATCCATCTGTTGAAAAGTCGTCGAAACATTGATGTGGGTCTGTGTGCCGATGGCATGGACCGGGACATTCTGTTCCTGCAACTGCTTGATCAGTTGTTTCAGCTTTTCGCGCTTGGCCCGGTTCTCCAACCCATAATCGTTGTAGCGGAGAATCGCGTCCGGGTCCGCTTCGTGGGCGTATTCGAAGGCCTTGGCAATGAAATCCGGCCCGATGATTTGCAGCCAGGGGGAGTTCTGCCGCAGGATATCCGTGCCGCCATCGGCGAGTGCCTCGTTCACGACGTCCCAAGTCTTGATCTTGCCCTTATATCGGCCGACGACGGTGTGGATGTGATCACGCATCCGCTCGAGCAACTCCTCGCGGGTCGCGAGGGGGCCGGTGAAACCACGGCCAAATCCGCCGCGGCCGCCAAACCTGCCACCGCCGCGACGATTCGTCCCGTCCACATCTGTCGTGTTGGCATCTGACGTTGCCGGACCGGTCCCCCGAAAGACCCAGCCGGGCGTCTGGCCGTGCCAGACGAGCGTGTGCCCTGCGATATACATGTTGTTGCGCACGCCAAAGTCCACGAAGGCATCGGCCGGGGCGAAATCATAGCCATCTGGGCCCGGCTGCGGGTGAATGAGCGCCCACTTCAGGTCGTTCTCCGGGGAGATCTGGTTGAACTGAGCCTCGACCAGCGCAA
This sequence comes from uncultured Pirellulales bacterium, assembly GCA_964527825.1. Taxonomy (GTDB): domain Bacteria; phylum Planctomycetota; class Phycisphaerae; order Sedimentisphaerales; family Anaerobacaceae; genus JAFGLV01. Next base: position 8,541 of record CAZGRF010000059.1, on the reverse strand, counting down.
TGTCCTTCTTGACCTCTTCCAAGGTCCGGTTGACGTTGTTGGCCCGGACCGCGGTGCCGGTCGCGATGGTGCGGTTGATGGCCGCGCCAATGTAGAGATAGTCTTTGTAGGCGTCCTTGAGGGTGGGCGTGTCGGCAGACCAGGCCGTTGCGCCGATGCAAAGCAGCAACGCCGTAAGCAAGCCGATGCGCGAACTGAGATTTGAGCTATGCGCTTTCATGTAAGTAGGCCTCCTTCGCTGTCTGGCTGAATCGTTGTTTGCCTGTCATTGACAGGAACTCTCTTATTGGCACATCGATCGCTCCCAACGCTATACACGTCGCGGGGCGTCCATATTTGACTGCATATTACCCCCCGTCAGCCAATTTTTCAATCGCGAAATGGCAATCGCGTCTTGATATGTGATACGCATCCGTCGAACATCATTCAGCGGCGGCGAAGTCCGACAGTTGACTGAAGCTGTCGCGCAGCCGTGGGTAGATCGTGCGATAGATTGCCATCAGCTCGGCGTAGCGTGCGACATTTCGCGGCACAGGCTCATTCTCCCTCGTTATCTTCCCGGCCATTCCCTCGGCGGCGCCGGCGGCGCTCGGGTACCAGCCGGCGCCCGTTGCCGCGCAAACAGCGGCGCCCAGGCTGGAGGCTTCCACCGTCTCGGAACGGAGGACCGTCTTGCCGCAGACGTCTGCGATGATCTGGCGCCACAGATCGCTCGACGCGCCACCGCCTATCGCGATCAATGCCTTGACCGGCTCCCCTGTTTGTTCCTCAATCATCCCGCCGACCAGGGCCTGTTCGAGCGCGATACCCTCCAGCAGCGACCGATACATGTGGCCGACCCGATGAGACCCTGTGAACCCCAGCCAACAGCCGCGCGCTTGCGGGTCCCAATATGGCGTCATGACCGCGCCCCAGTAGGGCACCGTCAGCAGGCCGCCGCTGCCGATGGGAACGCTCGCAGCCTCGTCCTCGAGACGCTGGTAGATTGTGCCGTCCTCTTCGGCAGCGCCGCGCACCTGGCGCACGAACCATTCGATCAGGAACGTTCCCGCGCGCAGGCTTGTCTCGCAGTAGTAGCCTTCACCGGAGCAACTGGACATGGTGCGCCACGCGGCGCCCGTTCGGTACTGTTTCGAGTATGTTCCCGAAACCACCGCAGTCCCGAGGTTCAGATAGGCGCGCGAAGGACTCAGCGCATTGACGCCCAATCCCGCCGCCTGGCCGTCGCCCCCGCCCGCCACGACGAGAGTCCCCGGCACCAGGCCGGTCTGCGCTGCGGCTTCTTTGCTGACCTCTCCGATGACGCCGCAGGGCGGCACGAGTTTCGGCAGCCGGTCCGGGCACAGTTCCAACGCCTGCAACACTTCGGCAGACCACGCCTTCTTTTCCATATCGAAGAGGCCCAATGGGTCTGCGCTCGCCCAGCTCGTCTGGAACGCGCCGGTAAGGCGCCATACGAGGTAGGAGTGTACATCTGCGAAGATATCCGTAGACCGGAACAGTTCCGGCTCGGATCGCAGCATCCAGGCGATCCGGTAGGCCACCGGCGCCACATCGGGCGGCTTGCCGGAAATGCGATGAAGGTTATCAGCACCAACCTTCCCACTCAGCCACGCCACCTCGTCCTTGCACCGCTGGTCTAGCCAGACGATAGCCTGCCGCACGGGCCGGCCCTTCGCGTCCAGCGGCACAAATGTCTCGCGCTGATTGGAAATCGCCAGTGCAGCGATGCGTTCGGGCGATACTTGCCGGAGCAATTGCCGCAGTGCGGTTGTCGCGGACGACCACCAGTCCTCCGGGTCCTGCTCGTAGCGGTTGGGGCCCGGGCTATCCAGCGGGATCGAGCAACGCCCAACTCCTGCGACCGCGCCAGCGTGCGTCCAGCCAATAGCCTTCGTAGCTGTTGTGCTGCTGTCTATCCCAATGACGACGTCTTTGGCGTTTCCCATATCAACTTTCGGGAGCGGGCTATTTCATGTAGCCCACCTCCTTGTAGTAGCGAGCGGCGCCAGGATGCAGCGGGACCTCATACGCGCTCCATACCGTGTGGACGTTGTAGGAGAAGTTCAGATGGCTCCATTGCAGCAGGTACTGCTGTTCGTCCATCGCTTTGGCGACAAGATACGCGAAATCGTCCGGCGTGTCGTCCCGGCAATAGACCACCGTGCCGGTTCGCACTACCGTCGGGATCGGCCGGTCGACGCCGCGATACAGCCCTGGGGGAATCATGCCGCGTTCCTGTTCGCCTTCCTCCGCCAGTTGCGCCAGCAGATCGTCCGGCAGCTCGATGAAATTGAGGTCGAACTTCTCACTGATCTCCGTCCAGATGCTCCATTCCGGCGCGGTGGTCATGACGCCGGCCCCTCCGACGACGATATCGAAATTCTCCCGGTCCTCGCGCGCGTTGCCCACGCGCCCTCCGGCGGCCTGGACGGCTTGTCTCGAGAGGTTGAAGTACGCCAAGATGCGAGAAGAGTCCCGGCCGATCCCTGCGGTCAGTATACGGACCGGCCAGCACTTCTGCCGTACCTGCGACAGGTCCGTGATACCCGTCTGGGCTTTGGCCGCCACGAGAACGTAGCTGGGGTCCTGGATATTCGCGATCAGACGCAGATTCGTCCTGGGTTTCTCTTTGGCGTAGATGCCTTTTCCCCCGTAGGCTTCCCGCAGGAACTGGATCGCGACCGCACCGAAGTCGACGGCGCCAAGCCCTGGCGCATTTCGCGGCGCGAGGCTTTCCTGTACAGCGGGGTCCCGCCTGTAAGGAGGTGGCGTTCGCGCTTCGCTGACGATCCGCGGGGCGTCGGCGCCGTTGCAGTTGTAGCAGATCTGCACGTCGTAGCCGTAGGGCTCCATCGCCGCTTTCACTACCTCAGCCATCGCGCCCCACGGACATACCTTGCACGCTCCACCGAACACCGGCCTTTTCACTTCAATACCGGTCTGCCCGGTAGCGGGGGACGCAGCCGGTATCCGGGCGGCGGCGTCCAACGGTTGAGACTGACGGCACGACAACGAAGCGAGTAGAACCAGAATCAGGTATGGAAAGGAAAGACGGAATTTCGACATGATGTCACCTCATATAACGTGCTTTGCGTTCGGAGACGGAGAGGCGGTCCCCAGTATCTGGACCCCCAAAAGCAGAAATCAAGTCCGGTTTTCACGTTCCGCTGGATTCGTTTGATTTCTTCTCATTGTCGTTCGTTTGCATCATTAGGCCATTCCGAGACTCCGGCGTCAAGCCCGGAGTGAGCCCCGGAGACCCGTCGCGGTCGAAGAGAAGAACGGAGAGCCAGCCGCCGGCGTGACATAGGCCGGCACAAGTCCAGCGCCAAAACGAAGAGGTACACGCACGTGCAGCTCAATGGCGAACGGTCAGCTCGGTGTTCGAAAAAATCCTTTTGCCGGCGACAGCGGATCGATTACAATCGCCGCCGGCCGCAGAGCAGCCTGAGCCATAAGACACCGGCAGGCTTTGCCCAACCGTGTCGTGAGGTCGGCTGTGTCAGGCCGCGTACGCCAGTGCCTGACGAGGTACAGGACCGTGGGATCCTCTCAGAGACGCTGGGCGAAGGGGACACGTGCCATTTGGAGCGACCGCATGCCGGACATGCTGGGTCGGATCGTCAATCGCAACGTACGCAGCACGCATGCTGTCGCCGGCGTGGCGATTGGGCATGCTTTCACCATTGCCTCGGGGCAACTTGCCCTCCATAACCAAGTTGGGTACCCATGAACCAATCCATTGCACAAGCCCCCGCCGCCGGCAACGGCCTCAAGACGCGTGAATACGTCGGCTACGCGCTGGGTGACACGGCCTCTAATTTCTTCTTCCAGACCTTCAGCATCTTCCTGACGTATTACTACGTGGACGTCTGGGGGATCGGGCCCCTGGCCGTGTCGTCGATGTTTCTTGTCGTCCGCATCTTCGACGCCCTCAACGATCCAGTCATGGGCTTGATAGCCGACCGCACGCAGACGCGCTGGGGCAAGTTTCGTCCGTATCTCCTCTGGGGTGCGATTCCCTACGGCATCTGCGGCTATCTGCTGTTCGCCGGTCCGGACTACGGCGCGACCGGCAAGCTCGTTTATGCCTACATCACCTACGCGTTGATGTTGATAAGCTACACGGTCATCAACGTGCCGTACTCGTCACTGTTGGGTGTGATCAGCCCATCGTCGCGCACGCGCGCCGTGGCGTCGAGCTTCCGCTTCGTGGGCGCGTTTGGCGGCGGACTCCTGATAACACTCTTTGTTCGCCCGCTCGTACTCTATCTCGGCGGCGACAACGAAACGTTCGGCTTCCAGTGTACCATGGCGATCTTCGCCGTCGCATCGGTGATCATGTTCTGGATCACGTTTGCGATGACGAAGGAGCGTGTGAAGCCCCCCCCGAAGCAGAAGACCAACGTCACCGAGGAGCTGCGCGAACTGTTCGGCAACCGGCCTTGGGTCGTACTGCTGGTGGCCTCGGTCTTCTCCACGACGTTCGTCGCGCTGCGCGGGGGCAGCACGATGTTCTTCTTCAAGTACGTCGTGGGCGACGCCGATTCGCTGGTCTTCCTTACACTTGACCGCGCCACGGTATTTCTCTCTGCAGGCATGGCGGCGCAGATGATCGGCGCGGCGGCACTGGGCTTCATCGTTCGCCGGGTGGACAAGAAGTACGCCACGGCCGGCTTCTGCGCGGTCACGGGCGTGTGCTTCATGACGTTCTACTTCCTGCCGCCCCAGCGATTCTGGCTCCTCGTCGCGGTGAATACGCTCGCTTACTTCTGCATGGGGCCCGCCTCGGCTCTCATCTGGGCGCTCTATGGCGATGTCGCCGACTACGGCGAATGGAAATTCGGACGCCGATCCACGGGACTGGTCTACTCGGCCTCGCTGTTCGCGATCAAGACCGGCATGGTCGTGGGCGGTTTCCTGCTGCCGTTGTTCCTGTATCTGTTCGGCTACGTGAAAGACGCCGAGCAACAAACCCCCGAGGCAGTATTCGGCATCACGCTCGCCTTCTCAGTCATAGCGGGATTGTTTGCGCTGCTCAAGGCCGGTGCGATCCTTCTCTATCCGCTCAACCAGAAGCGCGTGGACGAGATCGAACGGGATCTGGCCGCTCGGCGCATAGACGCGTGTTCTGAGACGGAGTCTGCATGACCATCCGCAATCCCATCCTCCCCGGATTCAATCCCGATCCGTCCATCGTCCGGGTTGGCGACGATTACTACATTGCCACCTCGACCTTCGAGTGGTTTCCCGGCGTGCAGATCCATCATTCGCGCGACCTGGTCCACTGGCGATTGCTGACGCGCCCGCTCAATCGCGCCGGCCAGCTCAACATGTTGGGCAATCCCGATTCCTGCGGCATCTGGGCGCCGTGCCTGAGTTATGCGGATGGCTTGTTCTGGCTGATCTACACGGACGTGAAGCGCTACGGCCGCACCACCGTCGGCGGTGCAAGCGGCGCTTCGCTGCGCGATTATCACAATTATCTTGTCACGAGCCCGCGCGTTGATGGCGATTGGTCCGATCCCGTCTATCTCAACAGCAGCGGCTTCGATCCTTCCCTGTTCCACGACGAGGACGGCCGCAAATACCTCGCAAACATGCTGTGGGACCATCGGCCGGGAAACAATCGTTTCGCGGGCATCGTCTTGCAGGAATACTCAACCGAGGAGCGCAAGCTGGTTGGCGAACGGATAAACATCTTCAAAGGCACGCCGCTCGGCCTTACCGAAGCGCCGCACCTCTACAAACGCAACGGCTGGTATTATCTGCTCACGGCGGAAGGCGGCACAGGCTGGGGACACGCGGTGACGATGGCGCGCTCGCGAAGAATCACCGGGCCGTATGAGCTGCATCCCGACATCTACATCCTGAGCGCGCGACACCGACCCGACGCCGAACTACAGCGCGCCGGCCACGCCGATTTCGTCGAAACGCAAAACGGCGAGACGTACATGGTCTATCTCTGTGGCAGGCCGTTGCGCAATCGCGGCCGCTGCACGCTGGGTCGGGAAACAGCGATTCAGAAAATGGTCTGGGGAAAGGATGGCTGGCTGCGCACGCTGGACGGACAAGGAACCCCAACACTGGAGACGCCCGCGCCGTCGTTGCCTGTCCATGCGTTTCCCGATGCGCCGGCGCGTGAGGATTTCAACGCGCCGCAACTGCCGACTGATTTCCAGTGGCTCCGGATACCCTGGCCGGAGGAGATTTTCAGCCTCACGGCACGTCCCGGCTTCTTGCGCCTCTATGGACGCGAAACGATCGGCAGCATATTCAAGCAGTCCCTCGTCGCCCGGCGGCAGCAGTCGCATTGCTTCAGCGCCGCGACGGTCGTTGAGTTCGAGCCGGAGCATTACCAACGAAGCGCAGGGCTCGTTTGCTACTACAACAGCACCAAGTTCCATTACCTCCATCTCTCGCACGACGAAACGCACGGCAAGCATCTGCGTGTGATGTCCTGCATACCTGACTCGACGCAGACCGATGCCTTCACGCCGCCGGTCGCGATTCCCGCCGGCAAGCCCGTACATCTGCGTGTCGAGATCGACTACGAGCGACTCCACTTCGCCTATCGCGTTGAAGGCGTGGACAGGGATTGGCACTGGCTGCCGCAGCAGTTCGACGCGAGCATCCTCTCCGACGAAGCCACCGCTCCCGGCCAGCCGAATTTCACCGGCGCATTCGTCGGCATGGCCTGCCAAGACCTGGCCGGCACGTTGAGTCCCGCGGACTTTGACTTCTTTGAATACCGCCAGAGAAGCTACCGCCCGAATCCGCTTGGCGATTTGTGAAGGGGCGTTTGCCCCGGCTGCTATTTGAAATACAATTGCAGCGTCTCCGTGAGGTAGCGTCTGGCGTTCATCCATGTGTGGCCGCCGGCCGTGACCAGGCTCTTGTGTTCTATCTTCTTCTCTTTCATGAGATTGTCAAAGGCGACAGCCTGCCGGTACAGAAAGTCTTCCTTTCCGACGCCCATCCACAGGAGCTTCAGTCGCTGATTGGTGACTTCAGGTTTCGCGGCCAGGTCGCTGAAATACTTGTCAAAGACTTCCGCCGTCAAGTAGGCGCTGTATGAACCGATCCAGGCGAATTTGTCGAGGTTGGTGAACCCGGCGAACAGTGACTGCCCGCCGCCGCGCGAGAATCCGGCGATCGCGCGTCTTTCCCGGTCGGGGATGGCGCGATAATTGGCCTCAACGTAAGGAATGATGCTCCCGACCAAATCAGCATTGAAGACCTTGTACATTTCAGCCGCCTGAAGCGATGAGGGGTCAGGGGTGCCGGTCGGCATGTTCCCATAGGGCATGACGATAATCATCGGCACGGCGCGTTTCTGCGCGATGAGATTGTCGAGAATGAAATTGGCCCGGCCCACCCTGAACCAGGTCTCCTCGGTATCGGTCGTGCCGCTGACCAGATAGAGCACCGGATACTTGTCGGTGCTTTCGCGATAGCCCGGCGGGGTGTAGACAATCAGCGGACGGGTGACGCCCAGGGATTTCGAATTATAGTAGCAGTAGGTCAGTTCGCCATGCGGAACGTCCTGCATCGAGTGGAGGGACGGCTTATCACCCGGAATGTCCACCAGACTGTTCTTGAAGCGTTCGTTGGGAAAGATGTTTTGATTGCTGGGATCGGCGACCGACACACCGTCGACAATGAAGCAATAGGGATAAAGGTCGGGTTCAATCGGTCCCACGGTAATGGTCCAGACTCCATCGGCGTCGGCCTTGAGCGGTCGGTTTCCCCTTATGAACTGGCCACTCAATTCGACCTGCTTCGCGTTCGGAGCTCTGAGACTGAAAGTCACCGTGCGGTCCGGATGAACGACCGGCGATTCAATCGATCGAACCGATGACCGCTGTGCGCTGGCATTGGCGGCCAGTACAAGACAAACAGATGATGCAATCGTGCGTAGCATTCTTGCGTTCATATTCGTGGGACCCTCCAATAGGTCAGAGCCACATTGCCATAACGACACGCCGCCGTGTCCACAACCTCACTCTCAGTCAACACTCTTCGCCGTCTGACGCCGATTGAAGCAGAGACAACTGAGACAGACTGGTCGTGAATTTCGATGAGCAAGGTGGAATTGTAGATCGCGACGTGCAAGGCTGCAACCGGAAACACCTCTTGCCCTCAACCTTGACCCGCCTCGGCAACGTGTATCCTGAGTCAGCTCTTCAAGCTTCGCGGAACGAGAATTCTTGTTGCATTTGTCCCAGCTTACGCATATTGCTATTGGTGTTGCGCATAGACTACGTCTCTCTTACTCCTTAATCTAGGAGGGCGCCATGAGAACGACCGGCAGTGCATCGAAGCTCGTTGGGACGATAGCTATTCTCGGTTGCTTCCAGGCGTTGACAGGCACCAGGGCAATCGCGCAATCCCCCGAAGGGGTGCCGGCCTCGACCAATGTCGGCCGGGGCGAATATCCTCGCATCCTGCCGGACAACCGAGTCGTATTTCAGGTCCGAGCTCCCAGGGCCAACCAGGTGCAGATGGGCGTGGTTCATAATGAGCTTTTTATGCCGG
>CAZGRF010000058.1:0-13198 GCA_964527825.1 uncultured Pirellulales bacterium | reverse complement strand
CACCTGGGCCATCTCCGGCACCGGCAGTGCTCCTGAACCCGGCAAGGGTCACCTGGACGTCGACCTGCGAATGCGTCTGGAACGAGTGACAGAATGGCAACAGATATTCGATGAGTCGTGGCGTTACTTGCGCGATTTCTTTTACGACCCGAACATGCACGGCCGCGACTGGGACGTCGTGCGAGAGAGGTATGCTCCATTGGTGCCATACGTGCGACATCGCGCCGACCTGAACTACGTCATGGACCAAGTCAGCGGAGAGCTTTCGGTTGGGCATAGCTTTGTCTTTGGAGGAGACATGCCGTCCGTGGATTCATCCCCTGTCGGGGTCCTTGGCGCGGACCTGGTCCCCCATGAAAATCGATGGCGCCTTGAAAGGATCTTCAGGTTTGAGAATTGGAATCCCGACCTACGGGCCCCTCTGGATCGAGTTGGTCTGAAGGTTGAAGAGGGCCACTACCTGCTGGCCGTCAACGGCGTCGAAATGACCGCCGATGACGACCCGTTCCGCCTGTTGGATGGCACGGCGGGGCAGCAGACCGTCCTGCACGTCAACGACAAACCGTCGATGGACGGATCGTGGACGGTGACCGTTGAGCCGCTCCGGAGCGAACGAGCTCTGAGGCAGCGGGCGTGGGTCGAAGACAACAGGCGGTTGGTTGATAAGCTCTCCGACGGGAAGCTGGCATACGTGTGGGTTCCTAACACAAGTCAACCGGGCGTCATCTCCTTTGACCGATACTTCTTCTCGCAGCAGGACAAGCAAGGCGCGGTGATCGACGAGCGCTTCAATGGTGGCGGTCTGCTGGATGACTACATGGTTGACCTAATGACTCGCAGTCTGCGGGCCGCGATTACGAACGAGGTTCCCAACGGCAGACCGTTCCGCTTGCCGGCAGGCATCCTGGGGCCGAAGGTCCTGCTCATCAACGAGCTGGCCGGCTCGGGCGGTGATTTCTTTCCCTGGGTCTTCCGACAGCAGAATGCCGGACCTCTGATCGGAACACGTACATGGGGTGGACTGGTCAAATCTTCCGTCCACTACCCTTTGGTCGACGGCGGAGCGCTCACGGCGCCGGACAACGCAGTGTTCGATCCTGTCAATAATCGTTGGATCGCCGAGAATGAGGGCGTGGCCCCTGATATCGAGGTGCTGCTGGACGCGAAGTCCGTCTCCGAAGGCCGCGACCCACAACTGGAAGGCGGCGTGAAAGAGGCTTTGCGAATGCTCCAGGAGCAGACCACTCCCACGGTTGCACCACCACCGTTCCCCAAACCCGCCAAGCGACCTGCGGATGTTGAGTGAGAGTACCTGCGGCCCGAAATCCATAGCGATGCAGTCATGTAGATGGGCAACGAGTTGCCCATCCTACCGCCTGCCAGCGGTGTCATGCGAGACTCGTGTACGAAGGCAAGCGCGTCTGGCTGGGCCACTTCGAGAATGAGGTCGAGGCAGCTCGGGCCTGCGACCGTGCGGCCGTCGAGTACTTCGGCGAGTTCGCCCGCCTGAACTTCCCCGAGGAATGGCCTCCCGAGCGGCGGCAGGCAGTGTACGCCCAGTGTCAAGCGAAGGAGGGCAAAGGCAGAAAGGCGAAGTGCAGGACGGTCGCGGCTGGCCCGGCGGCGCCGACACGCGAATGCACCAAGCGACTGTGAAGGTCCAATAATCAGGCGCACCTGTGCTGAAAGAGTATCTGCAATCAACCGGCAATCGCGCCGCGCGATGTGTTGAAATCGAACCCGCTATTGTGGTAGCATTCACGGCGCGCAGGAGGGCCGAGTATGAAGTCGAATGGCAAAGACCGGTTCAATCGAGGAACGCTCATGTCACGACGGTTCTCTCCCTGCAAAAAGATCGTCCCGCTCGGTCTACTATTGTTGACCATTCCGACAGGATCTCTCCGTGCGCAGAGCACCAGACTTCTCAGGCAGCATGATATCGACAATAGCGGCGTCGAACGAGTCATCCACCAAGCGTTCAAAGCCTGTCTGACCGTCACCGACATGCTCGACACAGTAGCCCGCCTCCTTGAGACCCTTGACTACAAATGAAGCTATGCCTGTGTCGTCTTCAATAAGCAGTATTCGCATGGGGCCTCATTCTGTCAGAACCACACGATCCGAACGCTGCCTATTATATCACCTTCGGCCCGCTGTACGCCGGCGTTCACATTACATCTTGGCAATGTAACGGGCACGAGGGTCGGAAGACGGCGGAACCTCCGGTTACGCTGACCGCCGGGCTGTCAGCCTTGGCCCAGGATAGTCTTGTCGGTTGCTGAATAGGTCAGCCGATCTTGCCGTCCTGGTCGATGTCGATGCCGTGGAGCTCTTCAAGCTTCTTGACCAGAGCCTTCAGCGTGTCCTGCGTCGAGCGCAGGTGCGCCTCCAACGCGTCCACGCGGTCCGCAATGGATTCGGACTTGCGGTATTGCCCGTACATCAGGCCGCTTTGCACAATTTCCCACAGTGCTCCCATGCTTGCCCTCACATCATCATTTCCGTTTGGCGTTCGTAGTGTGCCCGTAAGGGCATGGAGGGAGTTTCCAGTCTGGAGCGCCGGGTGTCAAGAGACGAGGGTTGCGTCCTCCTACTTCAGAATCCAGACCTGACACCTCACAAGCAAATGCCCCACAGCGTTACTGTGAACACGGCTACTTGCTCGCCACAGCCTGGGCCAGTTCGGCGATGCGTAGCTCCAGCCGTTTGATTTCGCGTTTGATGCTGTTGCGGGCCAGCATCTGCCAGGCGAAGACCTTCATGAAGGCCACGAACAGGATGAGGCAGATAAACAGGGCCGCGTACATGATCTGGTCCTTGGTCTGGTCGGCAGCGAAGAAGGCGATTGCACTGAAGACCGCACCAGCCATGAAGATAAGCGAGCAGGCCCACACGAGAATCGCAACCGAGAGCATCTTGCGGCTGTAGAAATCGCTTATCATCGAGCCGAGGGTGTCTTTTCTGGCGTCGTCGTATCCTTCCGGGCTATCGATAATTCTTCTGAGTTGTTCACGATCCATTTTCCTACTCCTTCAAGGGGATTATTCCTCACCGTATTCCAGCCATAGCTGTTTCAGTTCTTTTCTGGCCGTGTGCAGTCGCGACTTCACCGTGCCCTTGGCGATCCGCAGGATGCCCGCGATCTCGGCCACGCCAAAGCGTTCGATGTAGTGCAGCGTCAACACCGCTCTGCTCCTGTCGGAGAGGCGATGCAACAGGTCGCGCAGATCGTTCGATGTCTCGATCGCTGGCGTCTCGCCGCCGGTCGTTTGAGGCTCGACGGCGTGTGGCTGCAAGCGAGCCTTGCGTATCTCTCTACTTATCCAGTCGTTGGCCTTGTTGGTCACGATCCGATAGGCCCAGGCCTTGAAATGAGCGGGGTCCTGCAGACGACGGATGCCCCGCACGATGCCGAGCCAACCGTCCTGCGTGACATCCCACGCCGCGTCGGCCCGGCCTGTCAGGTCGTACGCATACTGCCAGAGACGCTTCTGCCACCGACGGACCAGCGACTCCATCGCCTTGACGCTGCCGGTCTGGGCGTCCATCACCAGAATCTCGTCGATGAGCTGTTCGGTGCCTGCGGCCATCTACAGTCTAAGTCCGCCGTGCCCGGCGGGTGGTTCATTGTTCCGGAGAGAATGCCGGTTCATCGTGTGTCGGCAAGAGCCTGCTCCGCGCTTGCCGAAGGGTCGTACCAGAAGCGCCTCACGGCGTCGCTACGGACCCACAAATCTCAGGTTGGGCTTGATAATGGGGGAAGAGTCGTCGATAATCAACCGTCAATGACGCTTGGAGAGGTGTCCGAGTGGCCTAAGGAGCGGTCTTGGAAAGGCCGTGTAGGGTTTACCCTACCGCGGGTTCGAATCCCGCCCTCTCCGTTGCGCCGGCGCGCTGTCGAGGCCACAAGTAAGAATGGGCCTGCACTCGCGCTGCCGGTGCAGGCCCTCAACCATCTGTCATCCCGATTCAGGCTGCTCAACCAGACGCAGACCCGCTGGGATCGTCCCAGACCCATCCGGAGGCGTGTCGGCGTTGGTCGGGATGAGCCGGCAAAACACCGTCGACACGAGCGCAGGCGTCGCCGAGGAACAGCATCATGACCGACGCCGGCGACAGTCTGAGTCACGATTCGGTGCGGTTCGCCGACAATCCTATTGCATGTGGCCCCTGAGCCTGGTATAGTTAAAAAGGTGTACGATGTCGCAGGGCCTGTCCGCGCTGGGGCGGCCTAAGTGCCGACAGGAGCCAAAGTTAGCACCCTCAGATAGTCTTCGGGGCAGGAGTTGCGAGGCCTTAGGAGGATAGAGCTTGGCCGAGGCGTGCAGGATACGGCGCGTTCGGCAGCGCGATCGCGGCGCGCAGGGGCTCGCGACATCTGCCGTGTCGAAACGGCGAAACGGGATGGAGGTGAGAGAAGGCAACTCTGCTGTTGGTTCACGCGTCAAGGTGATATGCAGACAGCCCGGCAAGACGCCGATATGTGAACTGACGGTACGGCCTAACCGCACGTGAGAGATGGGCGCCTCGCCATGGGGCTGAACCACAACCGTCTGATACTCGGGTAGGAAGGAGGCTGGTCATGACACACAAGCTGCTGATTCTATGCGTGGTATTGGCCCTCGGGATGTGTGCCGCACAGGTCGCGCAGGCGCAGTTGATTGCTGGTGTGGAAGTACGTTACAGTCAAAGCACGCCGCCGCAAATCGTTACGGCGGGACTCGAGGAGGGGGCCGTCGTATTCGTTGACCGAGGCTACCAGTACTTGGAGGTTCCCGAATTCTTGCTGGGGGCCGACTACGTCATGCTCGCCAATGACGACAAGACGAACACCAACTTCGAGCTGGACGTGACGCTGGCCAGGCCTGCGACATTATACCTGTTTCTGGATAACCGCATAGGCGACGACAGCGCCAATGATGCCCCTTCCCTGGGTGGAAGTGTGATGCAGTGGGTACTGGACATGGGCTTCGAGACCACCTATGAGCAGATAGGTGTGGGCGACAATGCGGTATGGTCTACCGTGTATAGCCTGAATGTGCCTGCCGGGACGGTGACCCTGTATGCGCAGAATGATGGCGGTTCCAGAAGGATGTACAGCATAGCGGCCTGGGCCGCAAGTGTCGCAGCCGATGATCCCATGCCGGAGGACGGCACTGTTGATGTGCCGATCGATGTGATCCTCGGTTGGAGGCCAGGTACAGACGCCCAGACGCACGATGTGTACCTCGGGACGGTGCTCAACGATGTGAACAATGCCAGCCGGGCCGATCCGCTGGGTGTGCTTGTTGGTGAAGGCCGGGATGCCAACGCGTACGATCCCATCGGGTCCCTTGATTTTGGCCAGACCTACTACTGGCGCGTCGATGAAGTCGGTGCGGGCGGTTCCCTTGTGAAGGGCAACGTCTGGAGCTTCACCGTGGAGCCACGTTCTATTCCCATAGTAAACGTCACGGCCACGGCATCGAACTTTGCGCCGGGCTACGGGCCGGAGAACACGGTCAACCATTCCGGACTGAATGAGCAAGACGAGCACGGCACGGCGGCCAAGGACATGTGGCAGAGCGAGGCGGGGGCGGAAGAGCCGGTCTGGATTCAGTATGCGTTCGACCGGGCCTACAAGCTGGACGAGCTGTGGGTGTGGAACTACAACGGCGATCTGGAGTTTCTGGTGCACTTTGGGCTCAAGGAGGTCACGGTCAAGCATTCAATGGACGGGGAGCATTGGACGGTGTTGGGCGATTCCACGTTCTTGCAGGGCACGTCCCAGCCTGGTTACACGGCTAACACGACGGTGAAGTTTGGAGGTGTGACGGCGCAGTATGTGCGACTGGTGGTGCAGAGCAGTTGGGGAACGAGGGGTCAGCATGGCTTAAGTGAGGTTCGGTTTTTCCATATTCCGACGTATGCGCGTCAGCCGTCTCCGGCGTCGGAGGCCGCCGATGTGGATACGGAGGTGGTGTTGAGCTGGCGTGCGGGCCGGGACGCGGTGTCGCACGAGGTTCATCTCGGTACGGACGCGCAGGCGGTGGCTGATGGGGCGGCCTATATTGATACGGTGGGCCAGAACGAGTACGCGCTTGCGGGGCTGGAGCTGGACAGGACGTACTACTGGAGGATTGATGAGGTCAATGAGGCTGATGCGGTGGTTTCGTGGTCGGGGGAGGTGTGGAGCTTCACGACGCAGGCTTCGTATGTTGTCGATGATTTCGAAAGCTACAACGACGACGTGGACGGTGATCGCGTGATCTGGCAAAGCTGGGTCGATGGCTACGGCATCGATGACAACGGGGCGCAAGTCGGCTATAGTGGTCCCCCCTATGCCGAGCGAACGGTCGTCCGCGAAGGTCGGCAGTCCATGCCGATGATCTACACCAACACGGGTGGCTACGTATTTTCCGAGGCGGTCCGCACGTTCGACATTCCGCAAGATTGGACGCGAGGCGGGGCTCAGGCTCTGGTGCTGTACTTCCAGGGTATCGCCAACAACACGACAGGTCGGTTGTACCTGAAGATCAACGACGCCCCGGTGCTCTACGACGGCGCTGCTTCTGATCTCACGAAGGCGTTCTGGATCCAGTGGACGGTCGATCTGGCCGCGGTCGAGACAGACCTGACGGATGTCCGGAAGCTGACGATTGGCGTAGATAATGGCGGCGTCGGCACCTTGTACTTCGACGACATTCGGCTCTATCATTCAGCCCCGCAGTCGGCGCTGGAGGAGGTCTGGATCGAGGCTGAGGCAGCCGATACGATCATTGCGCCGATGCGGATATACTCCGACCGTGCGGATGCCTCGGGCGGTGCGTATATCGCGACCTTCGGCGACAGCAGCAGCGGCGATCCCCCGGACAACGGTGTGGCCAGTTACGCGGTTAGACTTAGCGGCGGGACCTACCGGATCATCGGTCGGGTGATTGCCCCCACGGGCAATGACGACTCCTTCTGGGTCCGCCTGCAGGGCGCGACGACCAACACGACCAACCACGTCAGCGGCTGGATTCGGTGGGGCCTGGAGAACGGTGCCGACTGGCACGAGGTGCCGGTCCAGAGTATGGACGACGACAATGCGACGGTGCTGTTCACGGTGGAGCCGGGCGTGTACAACCTGCAGATTGCTTTCCGCGAAGACGGCGCCTTGCTGGACAACTGGATCATTACGCAGCAGCTTGAATAGACCGGTTCGCTCGCGGAAAACAATCATGATTGCCCCTGGCAGGGGACTCGAGTCGAGCCGCTGCGATCACGGGACGCGCACCAGGGTCCATGTGCCTCTGGGTGGCTTTCACATCCGGGTACAGGCGGTAGGGATTGGGCCCGCCGTTATTGAACTTCGAGGTTTGAAGGTCTGCCCGCCTGTTATCTGGGAAGGTTTACGGCCCGGCACCGGCAGGTGGTGTCCGATGCGGCCAGCCATACTTCTCGAAACGGTCGAACTCCATCTGGCGGGTGTCGGTGGGGTCTTCGCCCAAGGCGGAGCGGACTTCCTGGACGTGGCCGTCGGCGAAGGCGGCGCTGCACGTGCCGGCGTTGAGTTTGCCGAGATTGGTGCTGTGGAACGTCCCGAACCAGTCGCGACCGTTGGGGATCAAGGCATTGTCGTTGAGCACCTCGGTGAGATTGCCCTCATCGTCGGTCCGACCCCACATGTTCTCCTCGGCGAACAGGAAAACCTCCGAACGCGAGCGCGTCACGTCCGTGAGTTTCAGGGCACCTCTGTCACCATCCACACTCTTGGTGCCCAGCAGGCCGTTCATGGAATAGCCGAAATAGGGTTTGACGGGAATGGCCGGATTGTGGCCTAGATGCTTGTCACCATATCGTTTGGCCAGGGATTTGAACGAGGGACACAGGTTGACCTTCTCGTCGGGGATGTAGCGCCATAACGGGCCGCGCGCCGGTCTGCTCGGATCATGCCAGCGACAGTTCGGATAGTCCAACTTCTCGCCGATGATGCAGACCGGCGCATAGGGAAACGTCTGTTCGAAGTCATCGAGGTACATCGCCACGGCCAAGCCGTACTGGCGCAGGTTGCTCCGGCACGTGACCTCTCTGGCTTGCTCGCGAACGCGCTGCAACGTCGGCGTCAAGATCGCCATAAGGACCGCGATAATGGCAATGACTACGAGCAACTCAATCAGCGTGAACGCCTTTGGCGTCTGGCTCTTCTTCATGTTGCTCCACCTGCCAAGAACTCCTAGCAGACTACCTATTTTACTAATTGTAGCACTTGACCTGGCAAATGCAACAGGAAAGAAACTGCATTTCCTGCCGGTTATCCCACGGGCACATTTCACCCCCGCACGCGGATTCCGGGTGATCTACCGCAAGGGCATCCAAACCGTCATTTCGGAGTCACCCCGATTACCCCAGGCGTAATAGGGAATCAGGCGGATATCGGCAGGTTTCGGCGGCTCTCTGGAGATCTCGCGATATAGGGCCGAACCCCAGCCTCCGCCGGCCAGACGCTGGGCTTGGCCTGCCAGGACTGTGATCCCGCCCAAGAGGTCCGGGTCAAACTGGCTGCTGAAATCGGCGGTGGGCGATAGAGCGACTTCCTGGATACCCACGCCGGCCGGCAGGTCCACGGATTCCAGGCAGTACACCACCGGCCCGCGTCTGACTGCCACTTGATTGCGCGCCTCCTCCACGAGAGGATGGGCTTCAATCAACTGAGTGGTCATAGGCAGGATCAACTCCACGCGGTCGCCTTGGGACCACCGCCGCTTCATCTCGTAATATCGCCCGGGTTCGGGGCTGCGGCCGACGGGCTGACCGTTGAGGCGAACGGCGGCATCGCGCGTCCAGCCGGGGACCCGCAGAAACACAGAGAACTCCGTCGTTGGCGCCTCGCCTATCGTGATGCGGACTGTGCCATCCCACGGATAGTCGGTCCGCTGGGCCAGCCTGACGGTCGATCCGTCGGGCAGCCGGGTACTGAGCACGTTGCTCCCATAGAGGTTTACCCACACGCCCCTGTCCGAGAGGCTGTACGCACAGGCGGCCACCTCCGCAATCGTGCGGACGATGTTCGGCGGGCAACAGAAGCAGCTTATGTAAGGCTCGCGCCGATGGGACCAGCGCAGCTCGAAGGGCAGATCATCGACCTGGCACAGCGTGTTGCGGTAGAAGAATTTCTTGCCGTCCAGGCTGATGGTGGAAAGCACGCCGTTGTAGAGAACCTGTTCGAGCGTGTCCGCGAAGCGCGCCTGACCGGTGATGCCCAGCATGCGCCAGTTCCACATAGCGAAACCAATGGTGGCACAGGATTCGTTGTAGGCCGTGACATTGGGAAGCTGGTAGTCCCTGCCGTAGGCCTGGTGGACGAGCTGGATGGCGCTGTGGTCCTTCGAGCCATCCGGCGAAGCGCCGTCATATAGCGCGCCGGTGGCGCCGGTGACATACATCTTCCGGTAGGCCACGTCACGCCACAGGGTCTCGAGCGTGTCCAACAGCGAGCGATCCCCTGTCTCGGCATAGACGTCGGCAGCTCCGGCGCAAAGATAGTTTGCCCGGACCGCGTGGCCCACGGCTTTGGTCTGCTGACGAAATGGTATGCGATCCTGGTTGTGATCCGTGCCGTCGGTCACCTGGTCGCGGACCTCGATGAGTCCCCGGGCCAGTTCCAGATAGCGCGGGTCGTGCACGGTGCGGTACATTTCGACAACGCCCATATAGTGAGACGGGCAAATGGCATTGTTCGCCAGAGTCTGAGGCGACTTCTTGTACAGGCTATAGAGGTAGTCCGTGGCCCTCTGAGCGATCGTCAATAGCGACTTCTTCCCTGTCGCGCGATAGTGAATGCAGGCACACGTCATCAGGTGGCCCATGTTGTAGGTTTCGAAGTCGAGGCGGTCCCGAAACTCGCGGGCTTCCGGGCCCCGGTTGCGTGCCTCGATGATGACCGGCGTGTGGATATATCCATCCTCGCGCTGGACCTTGCCGAGAACCGCGATGATCTCATCCATCTGCTGGTCAAGGGCTTCATCGTGGGTCATCCCGTAGACGAAGGCGGCGGCTTCCAGCCACTTGTAGAAGTCGCCGTCGTGCCATTTCGGCCCTCGATGTCGCCCCTCCTTCAGCCCCGCGGCGACCAGGAAGTTGTCGTAGGCATGGCTGATCTCGGAATCCTCCAGCAGCCTCCACATGTTGGGGACCATGACCCTGTGACAACGGTCGAACCTCTCAGCCCAGAAGCCGTCGGTCCAGTGCACGTCGTCGATGTCGGTGCAGCGCAGTTGCACGTGGGGGCTGGCCCACGTGTTGGCTAGTCCTCTGTCTTCTCCCGGTGCCGCGCTGCAAGCAAGACAGACGATCACGATCGGGATATGGTGGAACGACAGTCTGCTCATGGCCCGTCTTTCCTACCTCCGTTTTTCAAAATGAGAGAGACATTGCACGGAGCGTCAGTATGTTGTCTGGATGGGAAGATGTCAACCGTACCCTGGAAACGATGCTCTGGAATGCAGAAGCTCATAAGGTTGGACGAGGATCGACGACTGGAGTAAAGTACCGAGAGCGTACCGCGGCCCTGAGTGGACAAGACAAGGAGTGCCGGATTCATGGGGCATCTGTTCAACGGCAAAGTGGACATGCATCCTGGCGATGGGTTGGTCTTCTTCGGGTACATCGTGGCGTTGCTCGTGATCGGAGGCTACGCCAGCTATCGCCAGCGCAAGAGTGAGGACCTCTTTCTGGGCGGACGCTCAATGGGCTGGGCCAACGTCGGGCTCAGCATCTTCGGCACGAACATCGGCCCGACCTTCCTGGTGGCCACCTTCGGAGCCGGCTACACCAGCGGCATGGTCAATGCCAACTACGAGTGGATGGCCTGGGTCTTTCTGCTCCTGCTCGGCATGGCGTTCGTTCCGTTCTACCTGCACACGAAGATTTCCACCATGCCCGAGTTTCTCCAGAAGCGATTCGGCAGCGGCTGCTACACCTTTTACTCGTTCTACTCCCTGTTCGGCACGGTCGTGCTTTGGATTGGTGGCACTCTTTTTGCCGGGGGCGATATCCTGGCGCAATTGCTGGGCTGGGACCTGATGACCAGCGTCTGGGTGCTCGCCGCCATCGCCACCAGCTTCACCGTGGCCGGCGGCTTGGTAGCTGTCATGATTACGGATTCCTTCCAATCCATCCTCATGATTGTCGGGGCGGCCGCACTGGCGGTGCTGGCGGCAGTGCATATCGACAGCTTTGACGCCTTGAAAAACCTCGTAGTCCGTGACGTGCCTGCGGACTCGACCTGGAAGCTCTTCCATCGCGGCGGAGCCACGCCCTGGTATGCCTTTGTGCTGGGTTATCCCGTGTTGTCGTTTTGGTTCTGGTGCTCCGACCAGACCATCGTCCAACGCGTGCTCGGGGCCCGCGACCTCAAGCAAGGGCAGGCGGGCACTTTGTTCTGCGGCTTTCTCAAGATTCTGCCGCCCTTCATCTTCTTGATCCCCGGCATCCTCTGCGCGGTCCTGCACCCCGGCATCGCCGACGACAAAGACGTGTTCCTATTCATGGTCAACCGGTACTTGCCCGTTGGCCTCGTGGGACTTATGGTTGCGGTGTTGGTCGCGGCGGTGGTCTCGACGCTCGATTCCGGCCTCAACTCGTTTAGCACGGTGTTCACCCTGGACATCTACAGACGCTGGATGGCCCCCACGGCGAGCGAGCATCGGATCAAGATCGTCGGACGCGTCGTGACCGGCGCCGCGGCCCTGATGGCCGTAGGCATCGCTTACTACCTGAATACCGTGGAAAGCAACCTGTTCAATCTCTTCCAAAGCATCATCAGCTACCTGGCCCCGCCCATCTCCGCCGTGTTCGTGCTTGGCATCTTCTGGCGACGCTCCACCGCCAAGGCCGCGCTCGTCACGCTGGTCCTGGGCTCGGTCGTCTCCGTTGCCGTGGGCGTGTGCGACATCAAAGACGTGTTTGCTAGAGAGATCGACGGACGGATGGTAGACATCTGGCCCCACTTTCTACTGCTGTCGTTCTACTTGTTCTCCGCGTTGGCGGCCCTGATGGTGGTCCTCTCGCTATGTACCCAACACAACCCTTCAGAAGCGGTGCTGCCTTCCTTCAAACAGGCCTATCGCCAGAATCCCGGTCTCGGCAGGAAGGCCCTTTTCGGCTGGGGCATTCTGGGTGCTGTCATGGTTGGCCTCTATCTGTTCTTCCATCTTGTGATGAGTTGAGGGATCATGTTCGCAAACAAAGGATGATGCGCCCGCGGGTCAAGTCGTGTACGCCGCGTTGTCATCCCGAGGTCCCTTGCGGAGACGCAGGTCTTGCTGATCCTCATGTGTATCGCTGTCTGGAAGCCGAGGGGCACTTCTACGCCATCCGCCTGAAAGCCAATCCTATCCTATGTGGCAGGCTTGAGCACTCGCTGACTCGGCCCGTAAGACGAGCGCCGAAGAAGCCGAGTGTCCTGGCGTTAGCCCCGCTGGCGTGCACGTACGGATTCTATGTCACCGGTGTCCATTGTGAGGCGCCGTGCGCGCTCATATTGGCCGGGTTCGGTGTGATACCCAGTCCGGGCCCGTCCGGTACGGCCGCATATCCGTTGTCAAATAACGGTTTCTCGATACCGTCAATCACGCTGTCAAACCACTCGTTCTCGGCGCTATCGACGTGGTGATACTCCAGAGCGAGAAACTCAGGGATGCCCGCCGCAATGTGGAGGTTGGCGATGAGCGAGAACGGCCCGCCGGAACAGTGGAGCGCCGTGCGAACGCCGGTCGAATAGGCATACATGGCCGCCAGCCAGGGTTCGTGGATTCCCCCGAAAGTGGCCTGATCCGGGTGAAAGAAATCCAACGCCCCCACATCGAGCAGTGGCAGGAGCTCGCTGAGGCAGTACATGTCTTCACCGGTAAGAATCGGCATATCGGTACCGGCACAGACCTGCGCGAGCTGTTCGGGATACCACCACTGGATAATATCTTCCATCCATCCCCCGTTCATACCCTGACAACTCGGGTCTGCCATTAGATTGGCCAGTGTAACGGCGGAGGGAATATCGAGGTTGGTTCTGCTGGCCCACCCTTGATAGTGGTCGGATGCGAGAGGATAGTCGGGGCCGATCAGGCTTCGATAGGCCACGGCGTAGTTCATGAGTTTCTCATAGCCCGAATCGTTGATGACGTAGCATGTGTAGGGGTAGCCGTCAATGGACTGTGTGGTGTAATCGACATTTCGC
>CAZGRF010000057.1:5168-13258 GCA_964527825.1 uncultured Pirellulales bacterium | reverse complement strand
GGGCCAAAGCCCACAGGCACCTGAAGCCTGCGCGTCTGCCAATTCCGCCACATCCGCAAGAACAGCCACAGTATGAGCGATTTTCGCCTATGCGTCAAGCCCCGTGCAGTGGAAATCTTCCGAACCGCGGCGGGTCATAGCCTGCACGGGGTGGTCAGTCTCCTGCCCAAAGGTACAATGGGATCGCCGGACAATGGAAGATGCCTCGGCGACAGACGAGAGCAAGCGGACTTGTTGGAGGTCGCGCCATGAGCGAAGTAACCGTTGCCGAAGTGAAAGCCCAACTGGTGGTGGGGATGCGCAAGCGCGGCACCTACGCGGAGATCGGCCCCATGATAATGAAGGTGTACCAGTACGCGGCGGCGCACAACGCGCAAATTCAAGGCCGCCCCACCTTCATCTGCCACGAGACGCCCAAGCAGGCCATGAAAGCCAACGAAGAGAGCAACGCCGATGTGGAGGTGGCCCTCCCAGTGGCGCGAGAAGTCGAAAGCAGTGGCGAAGTCGTCTGTTACGAGCTGCCTGGCGGACAGATGGCCAGGATCGTCCACAAGGGGCCTTATGAGAAATGCGCACCGACGTACAAGAAGCTCTTCGCCTGGATCGCCGAGCATCAGAAGAAGATCACCGGCCCGACGCGAGAGGTCTATCTCAATGACCCGCGGAAAGTCCCTCCGGAAAAGATCTTGACCGAGATCTACGCGCCGATAGCATGAGCGAACCAAGGCACTAAACCGCCCTGCCAACCGGACGTTGCGTGAAACGTGCGAATGAAGATGAGCCAAGATACCGTACAGCGGGTTGCGATTCTGTCTGTTGTCGCGGCTGCCGTCGTTCTGACAGGCTGCAAGCGGAAACACGCCGGACCCACTGCCTGGAAGTCCGGGACCACTATCATACCGGGGACGTTCTCGTGGAACGCGGAGACGGATTCCATCGGTGAGGACCCCCAGGCCGACCTCCGGTGGGAACAGGTCAGTCCCGCGGAGCGGTATCTCGCGCCAATCAATGGGGCCGAGGCTGCCATCGTGAAACACCGAGGCTATAAACAGATCGACGGCTCGTATCTGCAGCGCTGGCACATGCCGAAAGAGAGGATATCGGCCTGCGACACCGACGGCGTGCTCGCCCCAGGCGCCGTCATCGCATTCAGGACCGCCGAAGGCACGCTCGGCAAACTCAAGATCGTCGGATTCCGCTCGCCCGACGCGCAAGGCGGCGATGAGCCAGCGGGCGCAGCGCGTGTCGAGCAGCGTCATCTCGAAATCGCGTGGACCTTGTTCCAGCCGCAGCAACCCTAACGTTCGATCCAGGCTCGCAAAGTCGTGAGGTTCAGTTCGCCTCGCCCTGACCGGCGGCGGTTCTTCGCCTCTCGTGCAAGATGTACCGCCACGCCATAGGCAAAGCAAAAGCGAAGTAGGCGCCGGCGACGATCAGGTCGATCGTCAACAGGCTGACATCGTTGATCGAGTCATACCCGGAAGATTGACGGTAAGCATTCATCCAGGCGCCCCAGCGAAGGTTGACGAACAGCAGCGTCAGGGCACCAAGGGCAACGACAACCTGCAAGACCACAGACCAGTACCGCTCCGGGCGGCGCAAGCAAGCGGTGGTGGCACGCCAGAGAATCAGCACGTCACAGGCGATGATCGCAGCAATGGACATCCAGTCGCCGGCATAGCCGGCGAACAGAAGCAGCCACACAGTAGGACCGAAGATCGAGCCGCTGAAGCTGGCGTAGATGCCCGACCGGGTGATGCGCCGCGGCGCGTACTGGCGAGGTTCGTAGGTACCATCAGCGATCTGGATCTTCCGCTGGTGGGCGTTGCCCCAGAAGATAAGGGGCACAAGAACGACGAAGAACGCCGTGAAGCATATCCAGTAGGACGATCTGGGAGTGGCGCCGGACAGCATAAGCACCAGCGGTGTGCCGATCAGCAGCGTCAGCAGCACCCACAGCAAGATGGTCATCTTGATCATGAACCATCGCTCACGCGGCGATTTGGTGTTCTTGATGCTGCACCAGGAGCCGAAAATGCCACCCAACAACCCCACGATCGGACCGAGAATGGCGCCGGTCAGTCCGGTCGCGATGAGCGTCTTGGCCGCTGGGGCGCCTTTGGCCGCGACACCGGCAACCGCGGCGCTGGCAGGCGGGGTAATCAACGCGGGCAACGCCGCTACCACGGCGATGAAGAAAGTCTTGCTCGGCCCCGAGCGAATGAGGGTCTCTTCCACGAGCGAAGAGACTTCGGTCTTGATAAGCTGCCGGCCTCGGTGGAGCCGCTGCCGGACCGTATCTTCCGACAAGCCCAGGTCGACGGCTACCTCGCTGACAGATCGCTCGCGGCGATAGAAAAGCACCAGCGGCTCGCGATATTTCAGTGGAATGCGTCCCACTGCGCCCCAGACGATCTCCTGCCGCTCCTTGGCCAAGACCACTTCGTCGGGTGCCTGCGCAGTGACGGACGGTCCGACCGCCCTCCCGAGCGGATGGGCCGCGTCCCTCCGGCTTGTCCGGACCGAGGTATGGGCGAGGTTCCGCGCGATCGTGCACAGCCAGGCGCGGAACTTGCTCGGGTCGTCGAGTTGCCTGAGGTTCCTCCAGGCCCGGATGAAGGTCTCCTGGGCCAACTCTTCGCTTCTGCCGACATCGCCCGTGGCACTGTAGGTGACCGCGCAGACCAACGACTGATAGCGTCGGACGACGGTGCTGAACGCTTCTTTGCTCCCGGCCGCGCTCGCCCGCAGCAACTGGGCCTCGCTTGTCATGCCGTTCATTGGCGACCCTTCAAGAGTGCCGAGTTCATTCGGACGGCTCGGCCACTGATGACGTGCAACGCTTCATCCATGGCGTTCGCCCTCCGGCTTGTTCCCGTGTTTCCGGCTCTCGACATAGCGCCATACTACAGCCAAGACGAGCGCCGCGTAGAGACTCACGGCGATCAGGTTGACGCTCCACACGCTGACATCATTCTTCAGGCTGTGGACGGTCGGTTCCTGGTAAGCGGTCATCCACGCGGTCCAGCGGAAATGGACGATAACCAACATCATAGCCACGAGCGTGCAGACCGTCAGAGTCACGGCCGACCAGTATCGCTTCGGGTCGCGTGGAACGACCGCGCTCGCCATGACAAAGACAAGGACATCGAAAGCGAGAATCCCGCCGACGGATGCCAGGTTCTTGGTAAGCCAAGCAAGGAGCAGAAGCCAAATCGTTGCGCCGAGGATGCAACCAGCGAAAATTCCACGGACTACAGATGATGTGACACGTGCCGGCTCGCTCTCGCTCGAAGGATAGGTCCCGTCACTGACCTGAATCTGCTTCTGACGGGTTCTGACCCAGTATATTAGGGTTCCGACGAAGACGAAAAACCCTGCAAAGCACACCCAATAGGACCACTCGGGAATGACGCCGGCACGGAACAACGCCATTGGCGTGCCTATCAACGCAACAGGCGCCACGCACACGAGAAATGTCCCTCCGACCAGCAACCGTCGCTCGCGAGGGGATCCGGTGTTCTTGATGATGCACCAGGCGTCGAAGAGCCCTTTGAACGATCCGAGAATCGGACCAAGAATCGTGCCGAGAATAGTGCTGCTCAAACCGGCGGCGGTGAGCGTCTTGGCGACGGGGGTGGCTTTGGCCGCCACACCGGCAACTGCGGCACTGGCAGGCGGGGTAATCAGCGCGGGCAACCCTGCGACAACCGCGACAGCAAATGCCTTGCTCGGTCCCGAGTGAGCGAGAGTGTTTTCCACGAGCGAAGAGACCTCGGCTTTGATGAGTTGCCGGCCGCGATGCAACCGCTGGCGCACGGCGCTTTCCGACAGGTCCAGATCGGCCGCGACCTCGCTGACGGATTGCTGGTGACGATAGAAGAGCACGAGCGGCTCGCGATATCGCAGAGGAACACGCTCTACCGCGGCCCAGACGATCTCCTGACGTTCTTTCTCCGACGCGACATCGTCGGGTCCCGGCCCGTGGCCCGGCAATACGGCTGCACTTTCGAGTGAATGGGCCGCATTCTTTCGTCTTCCTCGGAGCGATGTGTGAGCGAGATTCCTCGCGATCGTGCACAGCCAGCCGCGGAACTTGCTCAGATCGTCAAGTCGCCTGAGGCTCTTCCAGGCTCGGATAAAGGTCTCCTGGGCCAGTTCCTCGCTGACGCCGATATCGCCGGTCATGCTGTAGGTAAGCGCACAGACCAGCGTCTGGTAGCGCCGGACGATGTCGCCGAACGCCTCCTTGTTGCCAGATGCGCTCGCTTGCAGCAACTCATTCTCACTGGTCATATCGTTCATTGTCAGTGCCTTGGAACCGCCGAATCAGCTCGGACTGACACTATAGACTGTACGCGGGCCAAAAACGTGACGCAATTCCTGCCTTCGATTGGAATCGCGTCCCCATGCAGGCCGGCAGGAAGCCGTTACTGCCGGAGCCTACGTATCCAGATTCTGGTGACAGCGAAGAAGATGAGGATGTCGCCGGCGAGAATCGCCGCGACGGACAGCCAGTCCTTCGCAAGCCACGCGGGGTACAGCCAACAGAGGCTCGCGCCCCAGATGGCACCTCCAAAACTCCCATAGAGCCCTGCCCGGGGGACGTGAGCCCACCAGTGTCCCCGACGACCATGTGTGCCCTCCTCAATCTGTATCCGCCGCGGGCCGAGAATACTCCACAGGATCAGAACCAGTTGAAGAACAAGGAACGTCGCGAGAGACGCTTTGAGGACCCACCCGGGCACAAGTCCAGTCAGAACCAGCAGCAGCGGTACAATAGCCAGCGCAAACAGCAGGAGCCACAGGATGGCCGCGATTCGGATCATGAGCTGACGCTGACGGGCCGAGCCGGCGAACTTGCTGCTTAGCCAGGAACCGAATACGCCGCCGGGCAATCCAAGAATCGGACCGAGGATGGCACCGATCAGGCCGGTCGCGGCAAGCGTCTTGGCCGTTGGAACTCCCCTGGCGGCTACACCGACCACGGCGGCACTGGCCGGAGGAGTGATCATTGCCGGTAGGGCCGCAACGACTGCAACAGCGAAGGTCTTTCCCGGGCCGGAGCGGATGAGGGTGTCTTCCACGAGCGAGGAAACCTCAGCCTTGATGAGTTGGCGACCTCGGTGAAGCCGCTGGCGGACAGTGTCCTCGGACAGTTCGAGATCGGCAGCCACTTCGCTGACGGACTGCCCGCGACGATAGAAGAGGACAAGCGGCTCGCGGTATTTCGGGTCGATGCCGCCGACCGCGCGCCAGACCATCTCCTGACGTTCCCTTTCCGATGCGACTTCGTCGGGTCCGGGCGTGGATGCGGGCAGCGTCGCCGCTCCTTCGAGCGATCCGGCCGCATGCGAAACATCCCTGCTGATCTTGCGCCCCGCCGAGTAGGCGAGATTCCGCGCAATCGTACACAGCCAGGCGCGGAGCTTCGTCGGGCTTTCCAGTTGTCGCAGCCTCCTCCAGGCCCTTATGAAGGTCTCCTGGGCCAGTTCTTCGCTCCTACCGATGTCGCCCGTGGCGCTGTAGGTCAGCGCACAGACCAAGGCCTGATACTTCTGAACGACCAAGCCGAAGGCTTCTTTGTCCCCGGCCAGGCTTGCCTTCAACAGTTCGTTTTCGCTCATCATGGTATTCATCTTCTGGTCCCCTACACCGGCCGAACCATCTCGGCTCAGTGAATTAGACTGCACACGGGACGAACAGGTGACGGCATCGAGAATTGCAGTCCGAATTCTGCGTTCGAGGCGCAAAATGTTGCGTCTCTGCGGGGAGCGACCTGGTGGCCCCGGCGAAGCTTGGCGGAGTGGCCCACCTACTTCAGTTCCACGGACCAGTAGGCGTGATCCAGGAACTGCTTCCAGGAACGGTAGCGGTCGTAGCCAAGATGGACATGCACGAGCGGGTTGTGTCTGGGCTTGACAGGCTGGCGGAAGAGGTTCATGCCCGCCTGCTTGGGGGTCCGCCCGCCCTTCCTGACGTTGCACCTGGCACACGCGCAGACGATGTTCTCCCAGGTGGCCTTGCCGCCCATGGACCTCGGGACGACGTGATCCAACGACAGCTCGCTGGTGGGAAATCGCTTGCCGCAGTATTGGCAGCGGTTGCGGTCCCGGGCGAAGATATTTCGGCGGTTGAATTTCACCTCGGCGCGCGGCAGCCGATCGTAGAACAACAATCGGATAATCCGCGGCACCGCAATATAGAAACTGACCGTGGAGACCCAGTCGTGGCCGTCCGGCTGGAACTGCCGTCGGAATTGGCTGGCCTGGCACCAGCTCTGGAAATCGTAGTTGGCGTAGGCGCCCTCCTCGAACGAGACGACTTCCGCCAGGTCGCGACACAGCAGAGAGAAAGCCCGCTTGGCGCCGATGATGCGGATAGCCATGTAGTGCTTGTTGAGTACGAGCACGTTGCAATTCAGGCCTGATTGGCTGCTGCCACTAACCATAGCGTTTTTCCGTTGTCCACCCTTCTCATCATACCCCGATCCCGCGACGGATGCAAGAGGCCCGATAAAGCAATTCGGCGGGTGTTTTTGCTGCTCAGCGTGGCTCCTCCCTGTTGCCGCCGTTTCAGGACTCCGCGATGATTCAATCAGACAGCAGCAGCATGCAAGCAAGCGAATCTATCGCGCTCGGTCCGGATGCTCCTCACGACGCCTGCTGCTTGGAGGAGGATTTCAGCACGACGTTCGTGGCTCTGAGCCCTTTCTCACCCTCGACAACATCAAACATGACGGTATCTCCCTCATCCAACGTTTTGAATCCTTCCCCGGAAATGCTGGAGTAATGGACAAAGACATCGCGGCCATCAGGTGCGGCGATGAAACCGTACCCCTTCCGTGGGTTAAACCATTTGACGTTTCCTTCCAACATAGGATGCTCCTTTGGGAGGACCTGGCAAAACCGATGCAGCTTACCGCCACCGGCCCGCGGCCCGGTCACCAGACCTTGTCCAGCCCATGTCGGCCGCCGAACAAAGGCATCCTACAGCCCTTGTTTGGCCTCCGCCGACTCCGATGCCGACGCTCCGAGGTTATCTCTCATGAGTCGTCCCATTTTGAACTTGACGGTGCGTTTCGACGGCACATCTACACGTTCGAGCGTCTTGGGATTCTGAGCGGTCCTCGAAGCCCGCGTCCTCGTCTCGAAAACGCCGAAATCTCTGAACTCCAAGCGGTTATCCTGACACAGTTCCTTTATTATCTCATCAAGAAACGCCTGAATGATGCGCTTGACCGTGACTCTCTTCGCTTGCGTGCGATCTGCAATGCGGTCAATGAGTTCTTTCTTCGTCACTGTCGCCATACACTACCTCACTTGAAGGAAAGAGCGATTCGAGAACAGCAGCGAGACAACGTCCCGTTCGCCATTGTCCGACAACAGTTGTCTCCGATTTTCCCAACAGTACGCCGAAGCATTCGAGATTCCCACAATCGACGAACGCCCGTCCAACAATCCGGCTCCCAATGCCGCCACACGGCAATCAGGCGAGGCACCATCGGATCAGGAAGGATAAACGTTTGCAACCCACTATACAGCAAAGACTTCTATGCAGCAAGCACTTTTGGGCAAAATTTTGCGTGTCGTTCGGCCTCTTGGACCATCGACCCTCAGAGGCCTCGCGACAGACAAACCCGCACGCTGGCACCGGCCGGGACAGCGCCGAGATGAAGCCGCGAACCAGCACAGCGGGGTTGACCGGCACGGTCGGTAGGGACATAATTACGCTCTTCGCATAGGCGTGGGCCGCTTAGACAACGCCGCAGCGATAGTGCAGACGGTTCTTGCCCGGCGCAAGAGTCGTGCAGGGAGCCTTGTCCGTCTCCGCGAGGCGGCGAGGCCAGACTATGGTTAAGGACGTATAGGACTGAGCTTCATGGCAGCAAAGACCTCTCCCAGGGCGGGCCCCCAGAAAACCACCAGGAAGAAGAAAGACCGAGCAGCGGAAATTGCCAATACTTTCGAATGGCTTATTACCGCTTTTATCTTGGCGTTTGTCTTTCGCGCCTTCGTCATGGAAGCGTTCCGTATCCCGACCGGCAGCATGGCCGACACCCTGATGGGGGCCCATTTTCAACTGCGCTG
>CAZGRF010000057.1:0-5068 GCA_964527825.1 uncultured Pirellulales bacterium | reverse complement strand
TCCCGACCGGCAGCATGGCCGACACCCTGATGGGGGCCCATTTTCAACTGCGCTGCCCGCAGTGTGGATATGAGTACGAATTCGGTTTCACGCCGGAGAGCAGCCTATATAGAATGCCGGCGGACTACATTCCGCCGGGCCCGATTTCCATCCGGCAGCCGACCCGCTGTCCGAGCTGCGGCTACCAGACGATGCCCGGCACTGAGGCCATGACGATGCCGGTCGCCAACGGGGATCGGATCCTTGTGTTCAAGTGCATCTACCAGTTCACCGAGCCGAGGCGATGGGACGTGATCGTCTTCAAGAACCCGATCGACCCTACTGAGAACTATATCAAGCGGCTCATCGGCCTGCCGGGCGAAACGATTGAGATCATCGACGGAGACGTCTACATCGATGGGCTGATCGCCCGCAAGCCGGCCCAGGTGCAACAGGAGCTGTGGATGCCGGTTTATGACAACGATTTTCAGCCGGTCAACCCAAACCAACAGGGGGCTTTCAACGGATATGGTTGGCGGCCCCCGTTCAACTTTGACGCCTCCGCCTGGAGAATCAGCGATCAGAACCCAACGCAAATCGTGCTGGACAGCCCCGCCAACCAGATAAACGCCCTGACTTATGGTGGGCGGTCGGCGAATGACTTCACCGTCGCCTACGCCTACAACGACCTCTATCTGCGGAACCGCGCGCCTGAATGCAGCGATTTGATGGTGCGGTTTTGCGTGCAGCCGCACAGCGACGAGGGGCGGATAGGCATCGCACTGAGCAAATACGGGGTTGAATACAGGGCATGGGTGGATCTGGCCGGTGAGATGATCCTGGCCAAGGTCGGTGGCGATGAGGAGACTGTGCTGAGCCGCAAGCCCGTTAGGAGACTCGACACCGATGCGTCGAGGCTGGTGAAATTCGCCAACGTGGACCATCAGTTGCGCTTCGCTTTGGGCGGTGATGAGCTCAGAGTGGATCTGGGACGATCTCCCGACGCTGTGGAAAACCTGTCGGACGACTCTCCGCACGCGGCGATTCTTGGCGCCGGCAAGCTGACTCTGTCCCACGTCGCTATCTTTCGCGATATCTACTACACAGACGGATCCGAAACACGTCACGAGTCCGATGTCAGAGCTACCAAGGGCAATGCCTTCCCACTCAACCCGGATGAATTCTTCGTGTTGGGCGACAATAGCCCCAACAGCCAGGACGGTCGCTACTGGCAACGACCCACCGTCGCCACCAAGGGAACGACGCCGCCGCCCGCGGGGGTGGTACCGCGCTATTATCTGGTCGGGAAGGCCTTGTTCGTCTACTGGCCGAGCGGATTTGAGTTTCCCTGGCCCGCCGCGTTGAAGACCTCGCTGCAGAGAAGCCTCAACGAGAACCGAAGGAATACGCCCCTGCGAATGCTCCATGCGATTGTCTCGTTGCGATGGATTCCTAATTTCGGCCGAATGCGTTTCATATACGGCAGTAGGAACGGCGAGAGAGCACCGGCTGAGACAGCGCCGACGAACGAGGTCGCGCGGGGACTGTGAATTAGCAGCCGGGTCACTTTCGACCCGCAATCGAATCACGGCAACGAAGAGACCCGAAACACGGAGGTGAAGGAATGAAAGCGCCGATGTTCATCGTATTGGTGGTGTCTTTCGCCTGCCCACACAATTGTGCTACGGCCGACATCCTGCTGCCCTCATTGCTGCGGCCAGGCGGGTTGATCCCGGAGTATCTGCGATGTGAGTATCGCGTTGCTCCGCTGGGCATCGACGCGGCTCAGCCCCGACTGAGCTGGATCGTTGCGTCGAGCCGTAGAGGCCAAACCCAGACTGCCTATCGAATCCTGGTCGCCAGCAACAAGAGGCTGCTTGCCAAAGGTACGGGCGACCTCTGGGACAGCGGCGTCGTGAAGTCGGACCGATCGACCCAGGTCCGCTACCAAGGCGAGCCGCTGACTGCCGGCGTGCAATACTTCTGGAAGGTCCGCGTCTGGAACCAGGACGACAAAGCATCGTCGTGGAGCAAGCCGGCCCGCGGGACGACGGGCTTGCTGAGCCAGGACGAGTGGAAGGCCCAGTGGATCGGCTTCGACGCGTCACGCGACCGGGCGTCGGCAGCACCTGACGTGGATATCACACGCGCGTCGTGGATATGGCAAGGCCAACAAGATGCCGGAACCGCCGCACCGATAGGAACGCGGTATTTCCGCAAGGAGTTCACCGTCCCGGGGCAGCGAAGGGTTGAATCCGCGCTTTGTGCTGCCACGGCAGACAACAACTTCAGGCTGTACGTGAACGGCCGGCGCATCGGCGACGGGAGCGATTTCAAGCAAGTCACCGTGATCGACGTCATCGAACACATCCGGCCCGGCCGGAACGTGCTGGCGATCCAGGCCTCCAACGTCGGGGATGCACCCAATCCGGCTGGCGTCCTGGCCGTGCTGAAGCTCGGGTTTTCCGGCCGACAGACCTCGATCATCGCCTCGGACGCGACCTGGCGCGCGTCAGAATCCGCCCCCGCGAACTGGGCCGCGGTAGACTTCGACGCCGGGGACTGGCAGCCGGCCAAGGTCGTCGGCAACTACGGCACCGACCCCTGGGGTCAGGTGAGCGTAACCTCAGGCCGACTGTTCCTGCCCCCGGCCCAATATCTGAGAACGCGCTTCGCCCTGGACAAGCCGGTCAAGCGCGCCACGGTCTACGCCTCGGCGTTGGGCAACTACGAGCTTCACATCAACGGCCAGCGTGTCGGCGATGCCTACTTCACGCCCGGTTGGACGGACTACCGCATCCGCGTTCTCTGCAACACCTACGACGTTACGCGCCAGTTGAAGAAAGGGCTCAACGCCGTCGGTGCGATCCTGGCCGACGGCTGGTACAGCGGCTACATCGGCTGGGGCCGCATGCGCGACCACTATGGCAAGGACCCGCGCTTCGCCGCCCAGTTGCACATCGAATTCACCGACGGGACCTCCAAAATCATAACGACCGACGGAAGCTGGAAAGCGGCGACCGGACCCATTCTCGAAGGCGATTTCCTGATGGGCGAGACCTACGACGCCCGCAAGGAAATCTCCGACTGGAGCACGGCCGACTTCGACGACTCACAGTGGTCACCGGTCGACGTCACCGCCCGCATTGCGGTCCCCGTCAATCCGCACCCAGGCGTTCCCGTGCGTCAGTTCCAATCAGTCAGACCCGTAAGCGTCAGCGAACCAACCCCTGGAGCATACGTTTTTGACATGGGAACGAATTTCGCCGGCTTCGTCCGGCTGAAGGTCTCAGGGGCCGAGCCGGGGCAGAAGATCGTCCTGCGTTTCGCCGAGCGGCTCAACCCGGACGGCACGATCTATACAACGAACCTGCGCGGTGCCCGCGCGACTGATACCTACATCTGCGCCGGGACGGGTCGGGAGACGTGGCAGCCCCGCTTCACTTTCCACGGGTTTCAGTACGTGGAGGTAACGGGCTACCCCGGCCGGCCCGGACGCGACGCCATCACCGGCATCGAGCTGACCAGCGACACCCCGGTGGTCGGCAGCTTCGAGTGCTCGGACGAGATGGCCAACATGCTCTATCACAACATCTGCCAGACCCAGCGGGCCAACTTCATTGAGGTCCCCACCGACTGCCCGCAACGTGACGAGCGGCTCGGCTGGATGGGCGACGCCCAGACCTACGTCCGCACCGCCACCTACAACAGCGACGTAGCCGCGTTCTTCACCAAGTGGTTGGTGGACGTCGAGGACGCGCAGCTTCCCAACGGCGCGTTCACGGACGTCTCGCCGCGCATCGTCGCCGAAGGCGGCGGCACGGCCGCCTGGGGCGACGCCGGCGTGATCTGTCCCTGGACCCTCTACCAGGTCTACGGCGACACGCGCGTCTTGAGCGAGCACTACGATGCCATGACCAAGTGGATCGACTACTGCAAAGGCACCACCAAGGGCCTGCTGCGTCCGGCCGCCGGCTATGGCGACTGGCTCAGCATTCACGCCGATACGCCCAAGGACGTGTTGGCCACCGCCTACTTCGCCTACAGCACCAACCTCGTCGCGCAAGCAGCGGAAGTCCTCGGCAAACAGGCCGACGCCCGGAAGTACCGCCAGCTCTTCGCCGAGATCAAGAAGGCCTTCAACGACGCCTACGTGACTGCCGACGGGCATATCAAGGGCAACACGCAGACCGTCTACGTCCTGGCTCTGGCCTTCGACCTGCTGCCCACGGAGAAGCGAGAGCAGGTAACTCAGTACCTGGTCAACGACATCCGCAGTCGCAACTGGCACCTCTCGACGGGTTTCGTCGGCACCAAAGACTTGATGACCACGCTGACTCGCTTCGGACGGACCGACGTGGCCTACAACCTCTTCCACAATGACACTTTCCCCTCCTGGGGCTTCTCGATCCGCCACGGCGCCACCAGCATCTGGGAGCGTTGGGACGGCTGGACCCCCGAGAAAGGTTTCCAGGATCCCGGCATGAATTCCTTCGCCCACTACTCTTTCGGGGCCGTCGGCGAATGGATGTTCAAGACCATCGCCGGCATCGACACCAGCGGGCCGGGCTATGAGCACATCGTCATCCGACCTTGCCCCGACGGGCGCCTGTCCTGGGCCAAGGCCAGTTACGACTCGATCCGCGGCCGGATCGCCACCGCCTGGAAGATCGAGCACCGTCGGCAGAACGCCGGCTGGGACCTGCTCCATCTCGACTCCTCGAGTACACGCGTCCCGACCCTCGTGCTCGATGTCACGATCCCGGCCAACACCGACGCCACCGTCTACGTCCCGACCGCGGACCCGCAGCGCGTCACCGAAAGCGGCAACGTTGCCTCCCAGGCCACGGGCGTGACATTCATCGGCGCCGAGGGCAACAACGCGGTGTTTAGGATCGGTTCCGGCCACTACCGATTCGCCGCACCGTTGCCATAGCAGCCATCCGTTCGCCGTAGGGGCGAATAATCATTCGCCCGCGCCCGCCGACGGTAGTCACGCACACGCGCTGAAGCTCTCGCGGGCGGCCTGGAGGGTCTGTTCGATGTCCTGGTCGGTGTGGGCCAGGGACACGAACATGGCCTCGTAGGC
>CAZGRF010000056.1:0-13300 GCA_964527825.1 uncultured Pirellulales bacterium | reverse complement strand
CGGCGATCGCTCAGATGCGTACGCTGGTTTCGGAAGCCTCGGGCCGTGCTGATGCTGTAGCGCTGCAGGTCCGAGATCGTCTCCTTTTGGCGCAGTTATTGGCCCAAGTTGGGGATTGGTCGGGGGTGATCGAACAAACGCGCCAGGTGCAGCAACTCTCGCCGGGCCACACGGGCGCAACGCTCCAGGAAGTCCGGGCGCGCATTCAACTGCTGGTTGCAGGTGACGAACCCCCAGGGGGTCGTGAACGGGCGTGGCGGGACATCGAAAGGCAGTTGGTCCGGTTGAGTGAGATGCCGGACAACGTCTTTCAGGTTGGCGTTCTTCGGGTCCGGGCGGCGATAGCGCAGGGTAAGTACGCCGAAGCAGATTCCCTGCTGAACGAGATTGGCGGCGGTCATCCTTCGCAGCTTGAAGTAACCCTGCTGCGGGCGGAGTTGTGCCGAGCCCAAGGGCAGTCATACAGAGACGAGGGGAGAGAACAGGAGGCCAATCGGAAGGACGAGGAAGCGGTTTCGCTGCTGCGTCAGGCGATGGAGAAGTACCGCGATGAGCGAGAGCCGGTGAGACGGCTCGCGAATCTGCTCGAAGGACTGAAGAAGACGCAGGAGTGCGAGTCCGTCATCAGCCAAGCGATGGCCAGGGCCGAGCAGCCGGAAACACGCTGCTACTTCGGGCTGCTGCTGGCGGACACCTACGATCGGTGGGGCCAAAACGACAAGCGCGATGCGCTACTCGCTGATCTCGGTCAGCAGTTTCCTGATGACGTCCGGATAAAGCGTCGCCTCCTGGCTATCGAATCCGTCGCAGGGGATGCGGCCAGGGCGCAGAAGCTGGTCGACGAAATCAGATCGCTCGAGGGCGAAGATGGCTGGCAGTGGCGGGTTGAGCAGGCAAAGCTTTGGGTCAACTCGCAGGCCTTCAGCGACCACTACCCGGAGATCGTTGAGGTCCTCCAGGAGAATCTGGCAGCCAACAATCCTTTGGATACGGCAAGTCGTCTGCTCTTGGGGGCGGCGTACGAGAAGGCCGGCGAGGTACAACTGGCCTTGGCAACGTATCGCGACGCACTGAACCGTCGGCCTGATGATGTCCGGATCATTGTCCGGCTCGTGACCGCTCTGAACAAGGCAGGGGAGACCGATGAAGCCGCGAGGATTCTCGACCGGGCCGCTCAGAGTGATCTCTATCATCCTCAGCTTCGGAGGCTGCAACTGCTGGACGACCTGCGACGCGGCGCGCTGGCTTCAGCCTCGAATACCCTCGAAGTGATGATCGAGCAGGATCCCAACGATGCGGGCGTGGCTCTGACGTTGGCGTTGGTGCTCGTGAGGCAGAAGAGATTCGATGAAGCGCAAACCATCCTGGATGATCTCAAGGCCGCGAATCCGCAGGCCATGTCCGTGACAGCCGCGCAAGTTCAGCTCTACGTCGCGCAAGGCGATGCGGACAAGGCGATGCAACTCTGCGATGAGACCGTAAAGCGTTTCAACAACGCGGTGGCCCATTTGCTGCGCGCACGGACCCATGCAATCCTCAATCAGCGTGACGAAGCCCTTGAAGATTTTTCCCAGGCGGTCAGCCTCGAGCCTAACGAGCCCGACGTGTGGCTGGCTCGCGCGGATTTCTACTATGGCGCGCTGGGGCAGATCGATGAGGCGATCGCGGACGTCGGGAAGGCCTTGGCTCTAGCGCCTGATCGCATCGAGGTGCAACGGCTCGCCATCAGTCTCCTCATAGATGCTCGAGATCGTCCGCATATCCAACAGGCGGAGAAGCTGCTTGATGGTGCGCTAGCCACCCGTCCGGAGGATTCAGACCTCAAGTATCAGATGTCGCGACTGCTTGTCCTCAAGAACACGGCGCCGGCAACTGAAGAGGCGCGGCGGTTGCTCGCTGACGTCACGACGAGCAATCCGAGATTCGCAGATGCGTGGAGCTTGCTGGGCAGGCTCGAAATGCGAGAGAGGAAGTTCCGCCGCGTCGTCGACATTGCTCTGAGCGGTCTCGTCGAGAACCCAGAGAACAGACAGTTGCTTTGGCTGAAAGCCCAAGCCGAAGGGCAGCTTTCTCCTATGCTGGCCATACCGACGCTCACACTTTTGGTCGAGCAGGAGCCAAACGATGTGGACGCGGTCATTCAGTTGGCATACACCTACGTCCGCTCGGACAGAGCCGAGAGGGCGGTGGAGCTGCTGCGAGAACACTCGACGACCCTCACGGGGCTCGCGCGCAGGCGTTGCGAGATCGCGCTGGCGGCGGCGCGGTACGAGAGTGGCGACAAGGACACGGGTAAGGCGGAGTTTGACCGGCTGATGGAGGCAGAGCCGGATGACCCAGCGCCGGTGCTGGCTTTGGCTCAATTGTACCGAGCGGAGAGGAATTGGACCCCGTTGAAGCAGCTCTTGATGGACTGGTGTTCGAGGCATCCCACGGATGTCGAGACGCCTAACGCCGTTGCTCGCACGCTGTTCGAGAACGATGAGGCAGCCGCACGTCAGACGACCGAAGAGTTGCTCCGGACCGTCCTGCAGCGCAATCCTGCATCCATTGGGACGCTCCACTTGCTGGCCATGCTCGTGCAGGCTTTGGGACGCGATGATGAGTCTGCCGTCCTGAATCGCAGAATCCTGACACTCGATCCCAATGACACTGTTGCCACAAACAACTTGGCGTGGTTTCTCTGCGAACGACGACACGAATACCAGGAGGCGCTCGAGCTTGCGAACAAGGGCTTGGTGCTGGTCCCGGAGTACGCGGATCTAATCGATACCCGAGGCGTCATACACTATCGCATGCGGCATTTTGACGACGCCATCCGTGACCTTACTCGATGCATCGAACTGTATTCCGCTGATGCGCCGGCGCTGACGGCTTCACGGTTCCATTTGGGCAGGGTCTACGCCGCAAAGGGCCTCAAGACGGAAGCCGTCGAGCAACTCGAGCAGTCGCTGGCCTTACAGAATCAAATCGGTGGTCTGACGCCGTCGGAGGCGGCCGAAGCAGAACGTCTCCTTGCGCAGTTGCAGAGGGCTGATTGACGATGCCTCAGTCACTCGGGCCCAAGCAGCACAGTCTTGAAGGTGCCGATCACGGCGGACCAGATAGCGCTTTTGCGCTACTCAATGCTGCGCAGTGGGTGTTTCTACAGAAACGGTATCAGTTGACCCCACGGGAACGACAGGTCGCTGAGTTGGTGTGCCGAGGGCTGACCAACGCGGGCATCGCCCGGCATCTGAGAATCCGTCCCGAGACGGTCAAGACTCATGTCAGGAACATCTATCGGAGGATAGGGGTCAGGAGCAAGGTGCTTATGCTTCTCAGATTCGTGCGCGAGGCGCGCAACGCTTCAGACCGTGATTGAGCATTTGTCCTCCCGCGACCGCGGGGCGCGCGCGGGGCCGGGCACGTCGCCGCTTCCACGGAGCGTGGCTGCCCACGCCGGTCTTGCCGGCGTTTTTTTTGTGGCCTTTGATAACCCTTAATGAGTACTACAAAAGTAGTACACAGAAGGCCTCGGCGGCCTCCCAACCCCTTTTCTGAGCCTGTCATTCGCAGACGTTCCTTCTTCCGGAGTTTTTTGGGGAATTGGCTTGACAGCGATACACCGGGACCGTAAAATGCTGTATGAAGGTTTGCCTCAATGGAGGAGGTTTGCCCCCGGTTTTGTTCGTCGAGGATTGCGGCAGGGAGGCCTCGGCTTCCTGGACTCTGTGCGCGAGTGCTGCGGAACGCCGATTCGGCACGTAGGGCGCAGGGTTCGGGGCAGGAGGAGAGCTGGTGGTAGAGGCACGTGGGAGATGGTTGCCGGCCATGTCGTCACCTCTTCTTGCGGGAGGAGCGTGTGCAGCCTCGGCAAGGAGTGAGGCCGGCCAATCCGTGATAAAAACGGACGCGAAGTCTCTTCCGGTGGCTCGTTCTGGCTTCACCTGCAAGTCCTTGGCGGGCGATCACGCAAACTGCCTGGGTATTACGGATCCCTCTCGTCACAGCGGACGATGTGACCAGTTTGCTCTACTTCTTGGCGGCTACGCCGCTGGTTGAATCGCAGATTCCGACCTGCATTGGTTTGTATCAGCAGGCGATGAAAAGGATAAATGATAGGAGCGGCCTGAATACTGCGCGGGCCGTCATCATTCGGCCGTGGGTTTTGGCGCGATCGAAGCTACGCCCGGCCTCGATCGTAAATCCGCGAGCGCGCCTCTCATCGCCACCAGAATTTGCGCAGTTTGGATGTAGGCCTCTGCCTGCTTCCTATAGATGACGCTGCGCCAACCTTGCTTCGCGCAGAGGATCGGTGCGCGCAGGGTCCTTTCGTCAAGAAGGTTGAACTTGACTTGTTTGTCTGTGCAGCGTTGGTGACTCTCAGTGGAGAGCATGTGTAGACAACTTGATAGGCGTTGAACCTGATAGTAGCAGAGAAGTCATGAAAGATGGGCGCGATTACATAGAGGCCGGCAGCAAGTTGGGCAATCTCCCCGTTGTCGGCGCGTGCCGAACGGTCCTGGGTAGGCACGATCGTCGCGTCTGTCCGGCGGCTTCGCCCGCAACAGGCGAGATCATGGGTGGCGTCTCGTTCCGTCGAGATACTGCCGGTGGAATCGCCAATGTCGCGTATCAGGGACAAGCTTCACGTGAGAGATCAGCAGAACGATGAGGTTCAGTCGTTATGTAACGTGAGTTGCGCTTACTTGGGAAGTGAGTTAGGGGAACGAGGAGGATTTGAATGATGCGATTAACGAAGTTATGCACTGTCTCCCTGCTGGCGGTTGCGCTAGCAGCGACGGTCGGGCAAGCCGCGTCGTCGAGCGTAGAGGTCGCCGGCGTGGGCAACGTGACCTGGTCCGGCGGTGGCGGCCAGATAAGTCCCGCTCAGAATCCGAACATAGGCTTCACATGGGCCTCTGTTCTCGTCGATGATCCGGCTGGTCCCCCTCCGACCGAGGGCTCGGACAGCCGATCACAGACCTGGGACGTTATAGGGTGGTATCCGTCGGGACCGACCACGACCTTCAGCGCGAACTTCACGATCGACGAGTTGCTCGACACCACTAATCTGGGTGACTCGGCCTATGACAGCGTGCTGGTGAAGCTTGAGTTGATCGGCAACACAGGCACCTTGATCGACGACGATGTATATTCGGTCGCGAACAGTGTCGCTGACGGGGCTGACCTCGACTTGACGACACCGGTGCTGCTGCAGGTAACCACCAGCAACGCCGGCCAGATCGATGGAGCCAACGAGGGCAAGCTGAAGATCACCGTGGAGTTGACTGCTGGCGCATTGACGGCGCCATGCTGCCCGCCGCCGCAACCACCAGTGATTCCTGCTCCCGGGGCGATTGTCCTTGCCTCCCTCGGCATGGGCCTGGTGGGTTGGTTGCGTACGCGTAGAACGCTGTAGGATGACATCGCGGATCCGTATGTGCGAGTGGCAGGGACGTTGTCCCAGTTCTCGCGCGTCGGAGAGTGATGTTTTGTTTGCGGCATGTAAGGTCCTGGAGGGAACTTGGTTCTCTCCAGGACCTGTCCATTTTTACAGATCTGCCACCCTGTGGCATCACACCTATGTCAGCTATCGGTAAGGTCGATCCCAACAAGCCGTGCCGGAGCAGCGCAGCCGGCCGCCCTGCACGACGACCGGCAGGGGAGCGCGGGCAAATGGCGGCAGACACATCCGGGCCTCACAGCAATTCCTCCCGCACGCGTAGTAGACGCACAAGGTCCACATAGTTGTCGCACGAGGACGATGGGCGCGGCACTCTCTTCGGCGGGTACGAGGTGAGAGATGCCAAGTGGTGACGGCCTCATCAAGACGAGGAACACGGTAGACGACAGGCGCAACGGCGCCTATCGCTCCGACAGCGGGTCGCGGCCTCGGACGGTCTATGCGGGTTCGGCGCCGGCAGAATGCCTTGGCCAGAACCACCTTTCACCGGACGCCCGCGGCGGGTGCGTCCCATAATGCGAACGCCCTAAAAGAACCGCGTGCGAGGTGTGGAAAATGCGTGTTTCTCAGTTTTTTTCCTTGAACTGCCAGTGCCTCGTGAATATACATACTGGCGAGCTTGGAAGGGGGGCATCGCCAAGTGTGAGTGAGGGCGGCCTCCGACCAAGTCCAGGATAGAGTGAGAACCGTAAGGAGACGGGAGATGTGTTTGGACAGGGATGGTCAGCTCCCATTGATTCCGTGGGTAGGCACGGTGGTCGTACTCGGCGCCACCGGCAGCGCATCGACGTTTGCACCGCCTGCTTTCTCGGTTTCACATCTAGAGCTTTGTTTGACCTGCCGGGCGGGCGGTCATTCTTCTGGAGACCATGTTGCCAACCCTCGCTCTCTCCATAGGTTCGCATTCCCCTATCCCTTTAGGTCTTTCTTGCCTTCGATGGGAGCCGGCTTGGTTGCGGATATCCCTGTCGGCAAGGCGCATGTCCTGACGGTGATTGCTGCCGGCAGCATATCCAACGCGACGGTCCGTGTGGCTGAGCCGCGGTTTCCCGGCACGGCGTCGTTGATTCAAGGGCAACTGGCCCGTTCCCCTCCCGTGGCTTTCCCATAGTCGCTGGTTCGAGAGAGGGTGCATGAAAAGGACGGTTTCCACTCAGAATGCTCGTGCAACTGATTGCAAGGACGTAAAGGAGAAAGAGATGAAACGGTTTCTATTCATGGCTCTGGTAACGGCTCTCTTGGCAGGTGTGGCCGTGGGTAACACGTTTACCTTGAATGCATCTGCCCTAAGTCAGCTCTGGCAGGTGTATGAGAACCCGTTGGATGCGGCCCAGCCTGGCGGGACCTACCTGTACGGGAACACGGAAGCGGACCCAACGCTGCTCTATCCTTCAGCGATGGGCGGGCAAGTGGGATATGCAGCTCATTTGGAAGGCACCGGCTTTGTGCAGATCCAAATCGGCGCCAATTTCTGGGGCACCTCGGCCACAGGTTCCGGCGCTACCACTGCGCAGGTTCTCGGCGCTGCACTGGGAGGTGGGTCGACCAACAGTCTCCTTGGCTACGACGACTATAGGCTCACGTTTTTTAACGACAACGACGACGACTGGCAAGTCAACCTCTACATGAATACTGGTTATACCGATCCCGGTTGGAGTGAGACCAATCACTATTACCAGAACACGTGGACGACGCTTGGGAAGGGTGAGTCGGCTACGCTCGTTCTGGATTTCTCAAACGCGGAGACCTGGGGCGGCGGCTATTCCGGCGGGTACTCGTCGGTCGATTACCTCAATCATGTGACCAATATTGGTTTCAGTATTGGTGGCATCATGGGGGGTAGCGGCAACAACGATCCCAGCACCAGAGATGATACGCATATCTCCGTTTCGCCGGCTATCCCAGCTCCGGGTGCTATTCTGCTGGGTAGCATTGGCATCGGCATCGTTGGTTGGATGCGGCGCCGCCGGTCGCTGTAGTGGCAAAGATGTTCTGACCCAAAGGGCGATTCAGGAAGGCGCATCGCAAGGATGTGAGATCCTTCCTGCGCCCTGGGAGACCGGGACGTTCAGGAAGGCCTCAGACGTGTATGTCATCTGTCGTAGGTCACTCGATCGTCCGGAGGACGACCGTTGCACGGGGTGCATTCCGGGAGAAGAGGTGAGAGCATGATCTGACGAGTGCCGGCGGTCTGGATTGCATTCGTCGTGTTGGTAGGCAGTAGTATTTGTCTTAAGCATTCGGTCTAATTCTTGCGCTTCGCTTGGTCATCTCATTCAACTTCGCCCAGGTTAGGCTCTCGACGAGAATCAGTAGGTGGGGTCCACCCCACCCTTGGTGCTGCCCAGGGATATATCGTGATCCGTATCAGACTATCGGGACAGTTGGGCCACGGGGTGGTTCGAACGGGCAGAAGCCCGGGACGACACTTGGCCCCTTACCAGCCGCCGCTGGTCCATCCGGCATGATAGGTCTACGGCAGTTTCCTCGACGCGCGAGCGTCGTAGGAGTGTAGGCTCAGTCAAGCGAGGGTCTGCGCCAATCTCCGATCCCATCCCACCAATAGGAGACGTAGTCAACGGCTCTGTGTGCTCCATACCGGTCTTTGCTGATTCTCATTGCCATGTCACGGAGCTGGCGCATGCAGGTCAGGCCGCCCAACCGCCATGCCGTAGCCCCGATGTCGAGAGCCTCTTTCCCGGCATGTTCGAATCGGGATGCGTCCGTGGCCAGCAGGGCAGCGAGGCGTTCGGCCTCCGGCTGTAATCTTTGTTGCCAGCGCCGCCGCTCCTGTTCATCGCGAGCCAATGCCTCGGCCAACAAGCGCTCGCGGCGTTCAGCGCGAGCATGCCGCTGGGCTTCGGCTTGGGCGAGGCGTTCGGCCCGATGCTTGCGACTTGCAGGCAGGATCATCTCAATCAGTCCGGCTGCCGGATCGAGAATCACCCACACGGCAAGCGTCGTCTTGAAAGTCCCCTGATAGGCGACGCCGATCAGAAACGTGAAGACTTCGTTGACGCCCAGCCACAGCATCCAGACGATGCCGACAAGACCGCCGAGGAGCGGGGCCGCCACGTAGAAACCCATGTAGTACGGGCTGTTCGTAAGAGGGTGTTCGACTGCAATGCGCTGTGTGCCGCGCACCCCTCGGAACAGGGCGAACAGATAAAGACTGGTCAGCACAAGAATCAGCACCGCTGAGTGACCCGCCAGGGAGAAGATGAGCCACCAGTTGTAGCCCTTGTGGGCCAGCGCTGCGACGAAGACGTACCCCACGCACAGCATGAACCAGACCGTACTGGTGACGTGGACCCTCTTTAGTGTGCGTCCTGCTGTCATAGATCCGCTTCGCAGAGAGCTCGCGCGAGTCACGTGTCAGACCTGGCTATCGGAAACCGCCTCCCATCGGAGTGTACCCGCGGTCCGTGCTGGTCGGCGGATTCTGGACGAGATACCAGCCGTAGAAGGCTCGGGCGATCGGCGTAATGAGTTCCTCGACGACCATCCCGATAGAGGCCAAGATTGTCGGTGGAACATAAACGATGTCTCCCTCTTGGAGCAGCACGTCCTTGCTGATGTCGCCTCTCATAATCATCTTGTTGTAGTTGACCAGGAAGATCCTCGGTCTCTCCTCCTCATTGGCAGACGGCCGGATAACTCGCACGCGTTGCTCCCACGCCAGCGGATTGGGCTGCGCCATGGCCATGGCCGTCAGCACACTGTCGCGGCCGGTGTAGTCTCTCGGGCCGGGCCGCAACACCTGCCCCACAACGTAGTACACGTGGCTGGCGTAGAGAGAGATGCGAACATCAATGGGATTGTCGCCTGGCAGGGTGTAGAGCTGGGCTACCTTGTCCTTGATGGCGGCGGCGACCTCTCTCGGGGTCTTGCCCGCCGCATCGATCTCGCCTAACGCCTCGAAGCTGATCTTGCCATCGGGACGGATACGCTGTCGCTGCAGGTTTATCTCTGGAACCTGGACACAGTGAATCTCCAACTCGTCGGGCGGCTGGAAAATGTAATCCTCGGATGTTACGTCCACCTCATAGGGTTTGACAAAGGCTTGTATGTCTTCGGGATTAGGGGAAAAGCACCCCGACACAAGGCTAACCGCGATCAGAACGGCTCCGAGAGCCAGCGTCTTTGACCGATTCACTATGGTTCTCCTTCATTACGGTATTATAGGACCAGACAGCCGCGCTCGCGCGGTCCGCTCTGACGTTGGATGGAATGCCCAGCGCGAGAGCTTATAACCTACATCGTATATCACGTCAACTTTCTTGACTTAAATCGGCCGATAAGGCGTCTGCTGATAAGAAATTACCGCGACTCCGGGACCTTTTTCGCCGTTAGGGTATATGGTAAGATAGTGGCATCGTGGTTCCGTGAGCAGGAGAGAATGCTGAGAAGTCGGCGTTGGGCCGCATGTTCGTGGGATATCGGGTCATGGTGCGTTGTTGTTCCTGCCAGGCGGCGTCTCCTGGGCGTGCGACGGAGTCGTGGGGCTTCGACCCAGAGCC
Source organism: uncultured Pirellulales bacterium (assembly GCA_964527825.1). GTDB lineage: Bacteria > Planctomycetota > Phycisphaerae > Sedimentisphaerales > Anaerobacaceae > JAFGLV01. The sequence continues at coordinate 3,331 of CAZGRF010000056.1, read as the reverse complement.
TCGGACCGTCGTGTCTGTGCCGGTGGGCGCTGTGCGGCTGCGGCGTGGCTTTCGGGAGGCCGTGAGGTAGTTGAGCAATGGCTCAAGCGAGTACTCCAACCAAGGTGAAGAAGCGGGACGGTTCTGTGGTGAGGTTTGACCCGTCCCGGATCGAGGATGCAGTCCGGTCGGCCGCACTTGAGGTTCTGCGCAACGACAAGCGGGCCGAAGCCATTGGATCTCGCGTGACAGCGGCGGTGGTCGAAAGCCTGAGTAAGCGGCACGGCAAGAAGGGGATACCTGGCATCGAGGAAATCCAGGACATGGTCGAGACGGCGCTCATGAACGCGGGTTACGGCCGCATCGCCAAACGCTACATCCTGTACAGGGAAGGCAGGTCACAGGTCCGATTGGCGAAATCGGCTTTGGGGCTCAAGGATGACCTCAAGCTGCCCCTCAATGCTATGGAGGTGCTGCGGAGACGCTATCTGCTCAAGGACCATGACAGGCGGGTTGTTGAAACACCCAGTGAGATGTTTCGGAGAGTGGCCCACCATGTCGCGCAGGCGGAGGCCAATCACCGGTCGCGGCTGAGCACGGAGGATGTCGAAGAGAGGTTTTATCGCATGATGCGCGACCTGGAGTTCTTGCCGAACTCGCCGGCGCTGATGAATGCGGGGACCCGCCTGGGCCAGCTTTCGGCTTGTTTTGTTGTCCCCGTGGCGGACTCGATCGAGGGCATTTTCAGAGCCCTGATGGAGATGGCGCGCATCCACCAGACAGGCGGCGGAACGGGATTCAGCTTCTCGGCCCTTCGGCCGAGAGGGGATCTCGTTAGCTCGACCAGGGGACATGCTTCCGGCCCTATTTCCTTCATGGGGATCTTCGATAAAGCGACCGAGGTCATCGTTCAGGGCGGCAAGCGTCGAGGCGCCAACATGGGAGTCTTGCGCTGCGACCACCCGGATATCGCAGACTTCATCGAGGCCAAAACCGCGTCCGGAGCCTTCCGGAATTTCAATCTCGCGGTGGCTGTCACGAACAAGTTCATGCGGGCTGTGCAGGACGACCGGCAGTTTGCCTTGGTCAATCCCCGGACGGCAGCGCCTGTGCGAAAAGCCAGCGCGCGCGCCCTGTTCGACCAGATCGTTCACGCCGCTTGGCGAACGGGTGATCCTGGACTCATCTTTCTCGATCGTATCAACGCCCATAATCCCACGCCGGAAATCGGTTCTATCGAGGCGACCAACCCTTGCGGGGAAGTGCCTTTACTGCCCTACGAGAGCTGCATTCTGGCCTCCATCAATCTAGCGCGCATGGTGAAGGGCGGCGAGGGCAAACTTGGATCGGCCACGCTGGATTGGGAGAAGCTGCGCGATAGGATTCATTGGGGCGTGCGTTTTCTCGATGACGTGATCGACGCAAATAAGTTCCCCCTCGAAGCGATCAAAGCAATGACCTTGGCCAACAGAAAAATCGGGCTGGGCGTCATGGGATTTGCCGACATGCTCATCGAATTGGGCATTGCATACGATTCGCCGGACGCTGTCAGGTGCGCCCGCAGGCTCATGCGGTTCGTTCGCAGCGAGTCGTTCGCGGCCTCCGAAAAGCTCGCGCGCGAAAGGGGTGTCTTTCCCAACTTCAAAGCATCGGTCCACGCCGCGCGCAAGCGTCGGCTCCGCAACGCCACGGTCAACACCATCGCGCCGACGGGAACGATTAGCATCATTGCGGGTTGCTCCAGCGGGATCGAGCCCTTGTTTGCCGTCAGTTTCGTTCGCAACGTTCTTTCGGGGACGCGTCTTTTCGAGATCAATCCGCTATTTGACAAGATCGCGCGCGACAGGGGATTCCATCGTCAGGAGTTGCTGGCGGACGTGGCCCGGCACCGGTCGCTGAGAGAGGTCAAGGGCATTCCATCCGATGTGAAGCGACTCTTCGTCACGGCTTTCGACGTATCTCCGCGTCAGCATCTACAGATACAGGCGGCGTTTCAGAAGTACACGGACAATGCCGTTTCCAAGACCATCAATCTGCCTGCCGATGCGACCGTGGAGGACGTTCGAGGGATCTATTTGGCTGCGCATGAGCTCAAGTGCAAGGGGATCACGGTCTACCGTGACGGCTCCAAGCCCGACCAGGTCCTGTCGGTAGGGACCGGTGGGGAGACTCTGCACGACACGCACGACGGATTCATCGCGGCCGAGACCGAGTACTCCGGCGGCTGCATGGGCAGCGTGTGCGATTTCTAAACGGCGCGGCCTCACCCCCGCAAAGGCTACTTGTAGTTCGCCAGAACGCTCTTGGCCATTCCCTCGGTGATGATCTTCTGTTCGAGTAGACTGTTGATCGACTCTTCCATGGTGATCATGCCATGCTTCTTGCCGGTCTCAATGACACTGCGCAGGAAGTAGCCGCCTTTTCTGCGGATGATGTTTCTGGCGGCGCTGGTGACAACGAGCACCTCATTGGCGACGCGCTGTTTGCCGTCCACGGTAGGAACCAGCTCCTGATGAATCGCGCCCTGCAGCGATTCGGCCAGGAGAAAACGCAGTTGTCCCTCGTCGGGCGCGGGGGCGTAACTGAGCAGCCGCTCCAGAATCTTGTCGATGGAGATCACGTGCAGCGTCGAGAGGACCAGCACGCCCGTCTCAGCCGCCGTCAAAGCGATCTTGATCGTCTCGTAATCGCGCATCTCGCCGATAGCGATTACATCGGGGTCTTGTCTGAGGGCCGCACGCAGGCCGCTCTGGAATGACTGCGTGTCGCGCCCGACCTCTCGCTGCCTGACGACGCCGGTCTTGTTCACATGGGTGTACTCGATGGGGTCCTCGATGGTGATGATGTGCTTCTCGCTGGTCGCGTTGATCTCGTCGATCATGGCTGTCATCGTCGTCGTTTTGCCTTGGCTCGTGGCTCCTGTAATCAGGACGAGCCCTTTGCGGCGGTGTGACAGGTCTTTGACCACCTGGGGCAGGAACAGCTCGTCGACGGTGCGGGCGGAGGTGGGCAACACACGGATCGTGGCCCCGACCGCGCCATCGAAGTATCCGATGTTGATTCGATAGCGCCCGTGCTCGGCGGCCAGCATGAGGTCGTAGTCCAGCCGCTCCTCGAAGAGCTCGCGTTGCTCGGCCGTCAGCAGTTCGTAGGTAATATCACGGCTCTGCTGCGCCGTGAGCTTTTCCTTGGTCACCGGAACGAGCTTGCCGCCCAGCCGAAACAGAATAGGCGCCTCGGCGCAGATGTGGATGTCGGTTGCCCCTTGGACTTTGGCATGTTCGAGCAGTTGCTCTCGGCTGATCACGTCTTGGCTCCTTGGCAGTGTCGCTCGGAAACTCTCAACATCAGG
>CAZGRF010000055.1:0-13379 GCA_964527825.1 uncultured Pirellulales bacterium | reverse complement strand
CGGATCGTCGATCGCAAGGCAGTCGCCTCCACCATCTGTCGATGGATACCACGCGTTGCTGTAGCTGAATCGCAGTATGGCGGCATCATAGGGAACCGGCAATTGCAGGATGAGGTCCTCGCCGTCATTGCTCAAATTGCCACGGTATTGTCCCGCCACGTTCAGCCCGGCACCGTATGCGGCGCGGAAGGCTGTCTCATCGGCGACAACCAGCGCGCATTGGCCCGGCGACAGAGTCATCGCGGGAAACGTGAAGCTGATCCCCTTGATGAACCGCACACCATTGACATCGAGCGTTTCGTTGCTCACATTCACCAACTCAACATAGTCACCGCTGCTGCCCTGCGGCGCATGATACATCAACTCCGTGATCCGCAGCCCGTCCAGCAGGCTGGCCTCGCGCTCACAGGTGGTTTGACCCACGACTTTTGCAGACACCGCGTCGACCTCCGCATTGATCAGAAAGTCCGAACTGCTCGTACCCGCGTTCATCGCGTGAATGGCCAGGAGATTGGTCCCAACCTTCAGATCGCCGATGAACGCGCTAAGATCGATGTAGTCATCAAATCCCTCGGCGACGGACTCGCCGGCGCTGTCGGCGTGCGAGTTCCACGCAGGCGTGCCCGTGAAGTTGGCCCGGGCCACCTCCGTGCCGTTCAGATACGCCACGAAGCCGTCATCGCGCCGCACTTTCAGCGTCAGCGCGGCGGCATCGGCCAGAGTGTCCCCCGTCACGGTGAACGGTATGCGGACATAGCAGGAATTGTTCTTGCCCGACCCGTACATCAGGGCCTTCGTGTCCAACGTGATCAGCGACTCGTACCCGTGGCCCGCCTCATAGCCGACGCCGCCGGGAGCGCCGGTGCACAGCGTCCAGGCCGAATCGTCGAACGGTCCACCGCCTTTCCAAGTGTCGCTGACCGGGCCGGTGGGAACCAGGACCCTCTTGTCAGCCTGTTCACTCAGGAGCACAACCGTGCTGGTCACGGTCTTGGCCAACTGCGGATTGGTGACGCCAGGAGTCGGTAGCGGAAGAATCTCGATATCGTCGGTCCCGTCCGGCGTGCGACCCTCGGAGAAATCCGTGGTTTGAGCACTGAAGATGACTTTGTCCACCTCCACACCCTCGCGATCGAACAGGGCGATCAACTCCCCCTCAGCCGACAGGCGAAAACCGACGTGGCCCGGCGCATCGGAGCTATCCGCCCAGAAGACACCATAGCCGTGACCTGCGACGAAGCTCAGCGGTCGAATTTGGCCCCGACACCACGGCATCGCGGGATTATCCGTCAAGATCATGCCACCCAGATCCACCGGGTCCACATTTGGATTGTAAAGCTCGACGAAGTCCGAGGTCAGAAGCACCTTCTCGCTGGCCAGCCACTCGTTGATTCGGACAGCATGAGGATCACCCAGCAGCACGTCGGCCTCATTGGCCCGGCCCAGAGTCGGGATGGTCAACTTCCACTCATCACCCAGCGGGCCGACACGGCTAATGGACAAGTCCGGCAATTGCGGACCGAACTCAACCGAGTCGATGAGCGTGCCGTCCGCGGCGCAGAGATAGAGTGCATCCCCCTGATCGGCAAGCGCAAAGCCGAGATGCAGGCCCGGCGACATCGCATCCGCATCGGCGTACAAGACCAGCCGCTCACCGGGAGCCATCGTCGTGCTGGCGGGGAATATAAATCTGGCCGGATTATTAGGGTCGTTCGTCATTGTCTTGTCGGACAGATCGAGTGGGTTCGGGCCATCGTAGTACAGCTCGACCATACCGGGATAGGCGTCACCACTCGCCACCGCCGAGACATTGTTGGCCAGGACCTCGTTGATCACCAGCGGACGCGACGAGATATCAACCGGCGGGACGCCCAGGGCCGGGCCCTCCGGCTGCGGTGCGATGGGAACGATCGGCTCTCGGGCAATCTGGGCGAGCACGGCGGCATCGCGCTGTACGACGAACTGTTTGATCTGCGTCCGCGTCGCCTCTGGCACGTAGTCACCCAATATCCGGTCCACCAAGGGATCGAACTGCGCCGGCGAGAAGACCGTGTCGATCAGCGACTTGAGTTGACCATAGTAGATCGCCAGAACAGTTGGGTCTGAGAGCAACTCGTGCAAGCCATCGAGGCCGGCGTATACGTGGATGTCGCGGTTGATATCCGGCGAGGTATCGCCCTGACCGAACAGCGTATCCAGATCGTGGGCCAATAGCCAGAACCGCGTGTCCCGCGCGCCACTATACAAGGCATAATCATCCCCTCGGGGCGTAGTCAGGCCGCCCTCCCGGTTGCCGGACAAGGCGTCCACGGCCAGGTGCCGACACCATTCCTCCACCCGGAGAACCTTGCCGGCTTCCTCGAACAGACGGTCCGCTGGCGTGTCGTTCAGGACATAGGTCAGGTGGATGAGGTCGCTGTAGTCGTTGGCGGCGGCATTCGTCTGTTTCGGGTAGGGCCCGTAGTACTTCGCCGGATTCGTACCGTCATAGCCGAGGTCGGCCGTGTCGTTCATACCCCGGTACAGATTTCCATCGGGATCGCACGGGAAATGGTTGGCCACATATTCACCATCCATCACTTCGACCGAGGCGTACGCGCCGAACATGTGGTTGCTGGTCTGAGCCAGATTCTGCCCGTTGACGCGCACCTGGATGGGACTGATCCGCTCGGCCGGCAGATTGGCCATCCGCCAGACGGCGCTGCCCAGCACGGCCACATGGCCATACCGGGCTTTGAGGTTGATCGCACCGACACCCTTCCATGGATCGTCGGAAGTGAAACTGACGCGGTAGTTGTTTCGATAGTTGCCTCCCGCGTTGTCTCGGCTGCCCTTGCCGCGATTGCGGATACCCACTCGATAATGCAGTTCGACGCCGGCGCCGTCCACGCTGATGAATGTGCCGTTCATCTGCGCGTCGCTGTCACTGTCGTCTTCGCTGCCGGGACCGCCGGTGCCATTTCCGATATCGGCGAGCCGCGCCCGCTCGGCTTCCGACATGATCAGATAGTAGACCGGCTGACTGCCCGGCGTCCACGTCGGATCGAACGAGCCATCCACCTGATATAGTGCATTCGTGACCTGTTGGGGCGCGCCATCGACCATGGCGGGAGCAGGCCAAGTGCGCCGATGGCCCGCCGAGTCCTCGGCCTGGACATAGAACTCGATGATCCCGCCATCGGCCTGTGGCGGGACCGCCGCGCCGAAAACGCCATCTGAGGCCTGGCCGTCGCCGTGCATTCCGTCGTCGGACATCGGTATGTTGAGGTAGCTGGCGGCGTCGAACGTGGGATAGACGTTCTGGTCTGTGTACGTAGAGGCATCGAGTCGATAGTGCAGTGTCACCGTCACGCCGGTCGCCTGGTCATCGAAGATGCGGGCCGCGACCCAGACCGGGTCCGAGGGGCCTGGAATGAGCGGCCGCTGATGGACGTCCAGGATCATTGGCGCACTATCATCCAGAGCGACAGAGTTGGCCCTGCCTGGTGTTCCGCCTTCGATTGTACTGGCCGCCCAATTCTGGCCGTACTCGTTTGGCAGATTCGTGTCCACCAATTCCAAGGATTTGCCGCCACCATCAGAGGCATCTGACCAGTACCACCCCCGCTGGCTGTGGTCCACGGGTCCCAACTCGCGAATGGTCCAGTCGCCCTCGTCGGCGTACCGAACCTCGTTGATCACTGCCCCCACCTCATCCACGAGCCGGATTCTCTCGCCGGAGTTGCCCAACCATCCGGCCCAGCCACCGATAATGTTTGTCACCCCGGGATGGTCGGCCAGGAAAACGTTGACATTGGCCGCCACGACGACGTACGCTCCCGGCTCCAACACGACCGCTGGGAACACGAAGTCCACGCCGTCGTTGAGTCTCCAACCGGTCATATCGACGGGCGAAGCGCCGCCGTTGGACAACTCGATCCATTCCTGTGTCGTGTCCTCCGGAGTCAGCGGTGCGTGATAGGGATGAAACATGATCTCCGAGAGAACGACTCTGGCAGGAGCGGCCTGGTTGGACTTGCCCGGCGTTGCGGTGGGCAACTGTTGCCACTGACCGGTCCCATCGGGCAAACGCCCATAGGAGACATCGGGGTCCTGGGCCCCGAATGTCACACTGTCCAACAGATTGCCTTGGGGATCGTACAAGGCAATGGACTCTCCGCCGGCGCTGAGTTTGAAATTGGCGTAGAGTAGTCCCTGCTCAGCCTCGTTGTCCGCCCAGATCAACAGACGGCCGTGGGCCGGAATCGTCGTGGCGGCCGGATTGCTCACCGGGATCGGCCACTTCGCCAGATTCGCCAGATCGTCGCTGAGATAGTATCCGGCGACATCGACAGAAGTATCGCCATTATTGTACAGTTCGATCCAATCGTCATAATCACCATGCGCATCCTGGACGGAACTGACATTGTCAGCCATGAATTCGTTGATCACGAGGGTCGGTTTTGCGAGAGCCGCTGCTTGACCCCGTGTTACGTTGAAAAATGCTGACAACAAGAATAACGCGGAGACTGTTTTGAGGAAGGCACATCCTATCGGCCTCGCTCTGTCGGGCCGCTTTGCCCTTGCCACCGAACTCATAATCATAGAAGCCTCAGAATCGAAGCACCCTCACGAGGCGGGTGAAACACGTCATTATACCATAGCGAAAAGACGCCTCTTCTTCCATGCGATTGACACCAATCGCATCAACAGCGGTCCATCAGCCGCGATTCCCGCAGGTTCGACAGACTCAATGCGCGAAGCAACCTCTTCAGTCATTGGGCTGTCCTGGCGAAGGCATGGCCGTCTTCCAGTTGTTAGGGTCGTTGCCGTAGCGGTCGCCGTACCGTCGGCTGAGTGCCTCACCGGAACCGTCGGCCCTGTGCGGCCAGGGATCGGACCCACCCGGAAAGCGCCCGTCGTGCGAGCCGTCACTGTACTGGACCGTGTCAACCTGAATCCAATAGCGTGTTCCCTGGTTGTCGACATCCCCGGGCTTGGCCAACACGAGTTCCTCGCCGCCGTTGGCAAGCTTGCCCGAACTCCATTGCAGGACTTGCGTGCCCAAAGGCACGGCATAGCTGCTGCTGAAGGCGGAAGGATCTTTGGCCAAGACAAGGCATTCACGCGGCTGCAGGGTCACCGGTGGATCGGTGGGAAACCAGAGATTGGGATCCATCAACCGCCAGGGTTCGGCCGCATTGGCGTCATAGAGAGTGACGGGAGCCTCGCTGATATTCAGAAGCTCAATATACTCAGCGTCTGCGCTGCCGTCGGGATGGTACATGATCTCGTTGATGACCACCGGGCCGACCCGCGGATACGCGTTGGTGGAACCCGGCGTGGACTCACTCATGAGAACAAAATCAGAGTCGCCGGTGCTCTTACGATGTCGACCGAAGGAAATCCATCGTTCCGACGCACCGAATGTCTCTTCTTCCAGGTACCGAGGAAACTCCTTATCATCGCCGGAGTAGAGGGACAAGGTCTCCCCATTCTCGCTCAACGCAAAAGGCACGAGGGTGCCGGGGTCCGCCGGATTGCCGAACTGCAGATCCTGGTAGAAGACAACGTAGCCGTGAGGCCCCACTACGGTTCCGTCGGCGATCCGATACTCGCAGGGGTCTTTCTGGTCGTCGCTGAGGTACCAGCCGCTAATATCAACGGGAATGCGGCTCGTATTGTAAAGCTCAATCCAGTCCGGGGCGATGTCATGCGAATGGGCCAGCAATTCGTTGATCACGATGGGGCGGCTGGTCTCGCCCCAACTGTTCGCCAGCAACGCCAAATCAGCCATATCCACACGCAGGTCACCGTTGATATCTGCTATGGAATTGGGCTCGGCCAGCCACTGTCCCGCAAGAATCTGCAGGTCGGCGACATCAACCTGACAATCCCCTGTCATATCCCCTACGGGACAACCAGCATGCGCCAAACCCGCAAAACATACGACACTGGCCGCCATGAACGGCATCCACTTCATGAGCATAACCACCCTTCCCTTCTCGGTACGCTTGAGAAAGCCGTGTACGTTTAGTTTAGGGGAATTCAGATTAGAACAAGATGAGAACCTCGCATTTCCGAGCTGACGCGGACCCAGACGCGTGACGAGACAGGACGCGCTGGTCAGGTGCGGACGAAGGGCCAATGGCGACACTTCGGCTCGTGATAGCTGCGTGTGATTTGATCTGCCGTTGCAGGTCTGAGCCACTTGGGCTATTCCTCGGCGTCAGAGTCCGGGCGGCTCGATCACGGTTCCGCCAGGTGCCACGACGATCTCTGAGGTCTTCCCGCTCTTGGTAATCTCCACAGCGTACTGGGTCTTGGGCTGGTCCAGCTTCATCACTTGGCCGTCTTTCGTTTCGTAGCTAATCTCGATCTGTTCGATTCGTCCCAGCGTTCCGCCGCGGGCAGCAACGCGGACCGCCCTCCGCACGGCGACGGGCATCTGCCGCACACGGATCACGAGCGTGAACTCCAGCATCGTGCCGTCGGCGGCAATGTCCGTTTCCTTCTCGGTCTTGCCGTCCCTGAACTCGATGTCGTAGACCGTCACGCCGTTCTCTTCATCTACGTCGAGCTTGGTGATCTCGGCCTGGCCGAACGTGGCGCGGAACGTTTTGGCCACCGGATCGGGCAACTTGATTTGGGGCCTTTCGATCTTCGCCAGCTTGAAGCCGCCGTCCCTCAGGAGGCCCACCTCGGGAGCGTACAGTTTCTCTTCAACGCCGCTCTCCAGGCCGCTCGACTCTCTGGTCTTGAGGCAATTCGTGAACGTCCCGGCGGGCACTTTGACCTTCTCCGTGAGGCTGACAACTTCCGCACGGTCGAGTGCCACACCCGGCGCCATTTCCTGTTGATAGCGCTGACCCACGGCAGGCTTGCCGGGCATCATCAGGCCGAATCGCGCGCCGTTAACGCCGGCTTGCCAGCTCCCCTCGTGCCCGGTAACGTTGCCGGCGGCGTCATACATATCGACATCCTCGCCGAAGTAGTAGATATTACCCGTAGCCTTGTCAAAGGCGAAGTAATTGCGCGAGACCTCGTCCAGCTTTCCGCCCTTCGTTTCACGCTCTTCGAGAACGCGCGTCCGGACGCCATCGACCACCTTCGTCTCATCCAGGACCGTAATCGTCAGGGTGTCTTTGCCGTCGACGAGGGTCAACTTGTAGCCCGGTTCGAGAATCATGTAGGTATCGGAACCTTGGTCCAGCAACGTTGCCTTGTCCACGTTGAAGGAATCCTGAAACGCGGTTGTGGCGGCCTCATCGGCGCCCAAGGCGGGAACGCCCACCGCCACAACTCCTAACGCGAACCACATCGTGCACACCCATCGCTTTGCCATGATCTGCTCCTTTCGATAAGCTGCCTGCGTTCCCGTGCGCGTCGAAACGCCCGACTTGCACCCTTCGCTACAGTATACTCGGACGATGAGACCGTCGTGAGAAGACGCAGAGTCTCTGCTTTGCGCCCTCGGCGGGCTTGCCCTCTGACTTCATAAGCGTAATCGCCTCTCTTGACATGCTTGGGAGAACTACATGCCTTGAATCTGTGGGAATCTGCATTAGAAGAAGGTGAGGACGGCGCACTTCCGAGATTGCAGGGGGACCTGGACAGGTGAGGTTCTGCATGGGTGTGGGCGCACAGTCCTATCCTTGGTCAGGGCAGCCTGCGCCCGACAACAACGACATCGTGTGGGTGCGGTCTGTGCCGGCGCTCGCATGAAATCTTGGCAATAGGCTCCCACGGGAAGTTCACCTTGACCGGCGGGGAAGCACTCTCGTCGAAGCAGAAATATGCTCCGCAGGCCGGCAGCGCGGACTCGCGGCCGGAGCGGGGCAGGATGGGGATGGGATCACCATAGTAGTAGACGAACACGTGGAACACGGGGCCCAGGCTTACCAGTCGGGTATCGGGCGGCAGATGCCGCTTCAGATCAGCCACCGCTTCGGCCGTCGGCTCGCTCGTGTGAATCAGGATATTGTCTCTAACGCCAGCCAGAGTCAGAACCAGAAAGACGGCCACGCTGAGCAGAGCAACCCCGGACCAAGGGTACGCCGTGGCCTCGCGGAGTCGCCAGGCGGTAGCGGCCAAGACCGCAACACAAAGCACGTACACCACCGCAAACCAGACAGGCTGGCCGATGATCCACGATCCGTTGTCCAGCGTCGTGGTGACAATGACAAAGATGCCGGCCAGGAGCATCAGCGCCGCCAAGATCGCCAGAAACCGCGGCCACACCAAACGCCACTGCTGAGCCGCGGTGGTCTCGCAGCAGCGCTGTACCACCAGACCCATCAGCGGAGCGAAACACGGGTATAGGGCATGAAGTAGCGACTTCTCGCTCCCCAGACAAACCAGCAGCTCGGAAACGTCACGGCCAGGCAGCAAGCCAGGAACAAGACGCGCTCGCGCGCCGGCCCGATGGCGTTGCGGAACCCGCGGTCGAAGTAGGCCGCCAGCAACGCCGACCATGGCAGCATACAGCCGAGAACCTCGAACGGATAGGAGACCAAGTGCTTGATGACCGTGGTCCAGGCGGAGCCGCCGAAGCGAATTACCACTTCATCCCAGTACATCCCACGCACACCTTGCCAGCCCTGGGCCAGAAAGTACGGCACCTGCCAGGCGCCGAAGACGGCCAGAAAGATGACTATCCCCACCAGATGAGACCAGTGCAAGCCGTCACGCCAGCGGCCTGTAACGATCAGAAACACGGCGATAGGGCCGACGAAATAGAGAATTCCCTGTGGTCCCTTGGTCAGCACGGCCAGGGCGGCCAACAGGTAGCCGCTGGTCCAAGTCCAGATAGGGGCCCACCGACGCAAACGTCCGTAGTGCCAGACCAGCAGGGAGCCACTGATCAATAGGGTCAACAACATATCGGTCTCGCCCAGCCGGCCCAGTTCCATGATCTGGCCCATCGTGAGGAACGCCGCACTGGCGGACAACGCTCCGAGTCGCGAGAGAAAGGACCGCGAATAGACGTAGAGCGATAGTGTAACCAGGAGCACGGCCACCGCGCTCGGTATGCGTATCGCGGCCGCATCAACCCCGCCGCGACACAGGCCGACGACGGCAATGGCCCAGTTTTGGAGCGGGGGCCGCAGGTACACTGGCACACCCTGTACGCGCGGTACAAGCCAATCGCCCGTGCGGATCATCTCCACGGCGATTTGGGCCCGACGTGTCTCTTCTCCTCGCAGGGACACAGCCTCCAGACGGAAGAAATAGATCCCTGCGACGAGGAGCACGAGAACGCCTATCTCCCATTCGTGCCAGCAGGAACCTGTACTCATGCTTCCCGGCACCAGATGTTCAGGAATGCTGATGCCCTTTCGGTGCTCTGCGGTCCCGTTCTGACTCATCGTGGCTTCTCCCGGTGTGAGATGCCTGTATCAGGTTACGTGTTGCCTGCTACCACTGGATGCGCAGCCCCAGTCCCCATCCGTCGCCGGTCGTCATAGGAGCAAGAGACACATGCCGGTTGCTGTTCTCACCCTGGGCGATTGCGTCTGTAGCCTCCCACGCCAGGAACCAACCCAGGAATGCCTGAGAGGGATAGTGTGCGTTGTCGTTGACGCGCGACAAGGCAGGCAGAACTGAGCAGGCATAGAGGAGATAGCGAGCGACGTGATTATCCTCGCACATGCGCGCCGCTGTCAGGAAAGGGACGGCGCCGATGAACGCGTGGCCGCTGACGCCGTTGTTGTCATGGAAAGGCCGCCAGTGCGACCCGCTTTCCGTAGGACGCGAGCCGCCGGTTCCCCATTGGGCCAGGAGTAATAGAGGGGTCGCGGTCAAATAGGCACGTGTGGCCCGCTGACCCCACGTGCCGATAGGCGAGGTCCCGGCGTCCGAGCCGAATCTGTCGCCCCATAAGGCGGCGCCCACGCAAACAGGGATCATGTATAGACCTTCGCCAAACGTCTTGGCCACTTTGGACACGCGATCGCCACCGTCGGTGCGTATGCGTTCCTGGTACCAGTTCTGGATTTCCCTGTCTGCGCTCGTGTTCGCCACCACGGCCCCGATGCCAAAGCCGGCGCCGAGTTGGAGCAGCCGATCAGGCGAAAGATACAGGTCCTTGTAGTCCTGTTTTACGGTGTCGGAAAAATGCGAGGAACCCGAAAACAAGTTGCCGGAGTCCTCAGTTCCAAGACCGACGTTAGGAACGGCCAGCGCGCCCAAGACCACAACCGTGAGCGTCACACACCAGTGCCATTGCATGGCTGCCATGCTGCGCTTCCTTTCACAAACATACCGACAACACGCTGCTTCAACGGAGACTCTAACGATTCGATGAGACGTCGGCGCAATGTAGCTCCGCTCGGGTGATAAAACAGTGAGAATAGGTCTGTTACCCACAGTTTGGGCACGTCGTTCGCGCGCAGAGACGTGAGCTGCGCGCGGACCCTGCATCTTTCCGAGTCTGTGCGGGGGTGCATCAGGTGAGCGTAAGAACCCGGGGCGGACGGGCGCGCCTTATTCGCCGTGGTCGGGTTTTCCGTTTGGGCTGGCTTCGTCCTCAACGCCGGACTGGACGCCCGCCCGGACCGTTGGTTCTCCCGGCCTGCCTAACGAGCCCGGAAGGGAGGCCGCAGCCTGCTGTGCCTCGGTGAACATCGGAGGATTCAGCAGCACCTCCTCTCCTTCGTCCAGACCTTCGACAATCTGGACAAAAGTGTCGTTGAAAGCCCCTGTCTTGACCTCTCGTTCTTGAACGCTCTGGCCATCGGTCACGTAGATGACTTTCATGCCGCGGCGATTCGCCACGACCTGGATCGGTACCATGACCACGCCCTTCAACTCGCGCACGAGAATCTCGACTTTGCAGGACATCCGAATTTTGAGGAAATCATGCGTGCCGTCGATGCCCACAAGGGTTTTGTAGACCTTCAAGTCAGGGTTCATGAATCCACGTTGCGCGTCAGGCAGCGGCGCGACCTCGTAGACTTGACCGTGCAAGACCTCGTCGGGAAATGCGTCCAAGATGATCTGGGCGGATTGGCCCGGCCTGACCTTGTCGACCTCTGTCTCATGGACGCTAATTTCGGCGACCATCGACGCCATGTCGGGCATGGAAATCAGGGTTTGACCCTGATAGACCGTTTCGCCCGGCGCGATAATGCCGCTGCCCCCGCCGCCACCTCGCATAGCGCTGAAGGTGTCGCTGCTGGTGCCGGTGCCGTAGATCACCAGGCCCGGGGCCTTGGCTCGAATCGTGCATTTGGCGATGGCCTCCTCGTATCGCTTCACCGAACCGGTTTCTTCGGCCACATGCTCGTGCGCATCGGAGAGCCGCGCCTGGCTTTGCGCCAGGCGTGACCGGCACTGGGCATACGTGCGATCCAGTTCCCTTTGGGCCTCAAGATAGTCGCTGAGGTACTGCTCGGCGCTGGTGGGGAAGTCATAGCATAGGAAGAGATCGAGATTGACCTGAGCATTCTCTTGTTCAAACCGACGATTCGTTACGGTGAGTCGATCCCGCTCCAAATCCAGATCGGAGACGTAGTTGGCATCATGGAGCCGTTCGGTGCCGATCAGCGTGGCTTGCGCCGTCTTCAGATTCCCTTCCGCCAGCACGATATCGTCATTGAGCCTCTTGTACTGCTGGCCGGCGGCCGAACCATTCAGCAGATTCGGGTCATCCATCACCTTTTGCAGAAAGGGCGCGACGTACTCCGTCACGTCGACATCGTGTTTCAGGTCCTTCGCCAGCATCTGGGTCAACCGCGTGCCCAGATACTTCTGTAAGGCCATCGAAGCGAGCCGGACCTTGAGCCGACCGGCTGCGATGTCGCTCTCATTCTGGAGGACCTGAATGTCGTTGGCTTCTCTGGCCGAGACCAGATTCTCCTGCTCGGTGGAAAGGTCCAGCCTCGACCGGGTCAATTGCTCATCGAAGACCGAGGCGTCCAGTTCTACCAGGACTTTGCCGTTGGCCACATCCTCCTGGGTGATGTATGTCCCCGCCGGGATGATATGGAGGATGGTGAGATCGCCGCCTCTTCGTGCAACTTCGCAGTTGTACGTGATGGAATTGCGCGCCCGCACGCTTCCACCTTCGGTCACGGCAATGGTCAAGTCGCCCCGTCTCGCGATGAAGGTGGTTCCTGTCGGCACGCTGGCGCCCCCCAGCCTCATCCTGGTGACCACCGCAGCCGCAAAGACACACAGCACTGCGACAAGCATCAACAACAGAAGCGGTTTGCGTCTTCTAACGCCGGTTCTTGGCGTCGCCATGGCGCCTCCCGAATTGGCCGAGGTAATTTGCTTGTGATTAGTTGCCTGGAACTGCATCGCACACATGTCGGAAGAATCTCGATTCTCCCGCCCGACCTACCACGACAACCCTCCACGGTGGAGCAGTACACGTATGTGGCGCCCATAACGCTGGATGCTACTAAGAGAAGGATGAGCAGATGATGAGAAGGGAGCCGACCTGGGAGCTTCCCAGCGGCAGTATCCGCCGCCCGCCAATAGCCGTTTGAAAAGAACTGCCTAATATTGGTTCTTCTCATCGCAGTTTCATCTTTCCCCGGGTAGCATTGGCATCGTTCCTGTGCGATGCAGGATTGCCTGTCCGCGCGAGCGGGTCTGCAGAGCGACGATTTGTATCATAGGAGCGTAAGGAGGTCTAAAAATGCTGCTGAAACACTGGAAGCTCAGTATCGTGATCGTGGCAGCGTGCGCCGGTTTGGCGCTATCCATCGGAGTCCTGGCCGGCCGGCACTTCGACCGGGAACAGACAGTGTCGCTGGATCAGATCCCTGCGGCTGCCAAAGCCACCCTTCTGGCTCAGGGTGGGACCCTGGGAGAGATAGAGGTGGAGACGGCAGCCGGCAAGAGCGTCTACGAGGCGGACATCACTGTGGACGGACAGGAGATGGAGGTCAAGGTCGCTTCGGATGGCACGCTCATCAGCAGGAACGCCGAGGACGAAGAGGACGAAGCAGAACAGACCGTCACCATCGACCAGGTTCCCGATCCCGTCAAGGCCACCATCCTCAACGAAGCCCAGGGTGGAACGATTGAAGAAATCGAGCTTGAGAATGAAGACGGCCAACTCGCCTACGAGGCTGATGTGGTCATCAATGGGCAAGAATTCGAGCTGAAGATCGCCCCCGATATCGGCGCGCTGATTAGCAAGCAAGCCGACGACGAGGAGGAAGACAGCGATTAGCCACGAGAGAAGTACTGGCACATCCTGTCCGCTCGGTTAACATATGGGCTCTTGGAGAGCACAGGACGGTCTTGGACGGTGCTCTTCCGACCTCACTGACATGCGCCTATTGCTTATCGAAGACTATCGACCTCTTCAGCAGTCCCTGGCCAAGGGCCTGCGGGAAGCAGGATTCGCCGTGGACTGCACCGGGGACGGGCAGGAGGGTCTGTGG
>CAZGRF010000054.1:0-13475 GCA_964527825.1 uncultured Pirellulales bacterium | reverse complement strand
ACGAGCCCGGCCGCGACCAGGAGAGCTTCGACAAGCAGTTCGTCCGCAACTACCTCGAAGAGATCAAGTTCGACAAATCAGGACCGGGTGTCACGCTCCCGCCGGACATCGTCGAGAAGACCAGCGCCAAATACATCGACGCGTACAAACGCCTGACCGGCAAACCCTTTACCTGGTGACATCGGGCCTGCGCGAGGGCTAGTCCCGGCCCTTTGCGTTTGCTCGTTTGAGCCGACGCAGGAACTTGAGGTCTTCTTTGTCCTTCGGACGACCGGCTGCCTTCTTCATCTCGATCAGATCATCGAGGCCGGCGAACCAGGCGAACGTTCGCCCGAAACGGGCTTTGACCTTATTCGCCCAGATGCGCTCGAACGTGGTTCCTTTGACGAAAGGATGGATATCCGTTTCGACAAGGTACTGGCGGATAAGGAGCTTCTTCGTGAGCAGGTCGTCGACGGTGACATCGGACATGTCATATCCAAACGCCTTGAGCGCCTCGTGCGTTCGTGCAGCGTTTCGAGGGGTCGGTTGAATGAAGATGTCGATGTCCAGCGTCGCGCGCGAATACCCATGCACAGGAAAGGCAGTGGCGCCGATAACGACGAACCGCACCCTACATTCTTTTAGTGATTTGAGTAGTCCTTCGACTTCCATGCCGCTTCCGCAGGGACGCCATTTCTCGACTCTTGCGGAGCATCAGTTCGAAGCGCTGTTGCGTCGTCAGGGACCTCAAGTAGGCCAGTTCGAACTCAATTTCCGCTCGCTCGTTATGGGCGTGTAACTTCAACACCGCCATCGCTTTGACCTCGGCCGGTTGAAACATGCTGTTGTCAATCGTCACGCCTATTCTACGACATCCGTCCCGCTCGGACAAGCGACAGGGCCTTCGCGCTGGCCGTGGCCCGCGAAATACTTGCTCCGGCGCGGCGTTTTCTGTGTAATTGGGGTACACGCCGTTTGTCTCTATGGTGGAATCCGATTGCGGAGTTCTGTTTGGACGAACGCAGCGATACAGATCTAGTCATGGCGGTTCGCCGGGGGGAGCGGGCAGTGTACGCCGCGCTCGTCAGGAGGTATTACAACCGGGTCTTTCTGGTCTGCCTCGGGGTTGTCGGCAACGTTCACGACGCCGAGGACGTCGCGCAAGATGCTATGGTCAGGGGACTTGAGAAGATTCGGCAGTTGCGGGACGCCGACCAGTTCGGCCACTGGATCGTCAAGATCGCGCGCAACCTGAGCGTCAACTGCCTCCGCAAGCGAGCTGCCGCCCAACGGCTGGCGGGTCATGGACACGAGGAGGCACGGGAGCAGGCAGCGCCGACCGAGGATCTGCAGCACGCCGTCGCCCGGCTCCGGCTGGACCTGCGGCTGCCGCTGGTGATGTACTACTTCGACGGACGTAGCGTCAAGAGCGTCGCGGAGGCTTTGGACATATCGACTTCAGGGGTCTACTCGAAGCTGCGGACGGCCCTGAAGGAACTGCACGAAATCTTGACCGCACAAGGAGAGACACCATGAGCCAGGCTTGCCAGAATATGCAGGAGCGAATCGCCGACTACGTGCTCGGCGCCTTGGGCGAGGAGCAGACCGAAGCCTTGAAAGACCACGTCAGCCGATGCGCCGGCTGTCGACAGTACCTGCACGAGTTGGAACGTCACAATGAAGCGCTCATCACTTGCGGCGAACACGTCAAGGCCGGCATGGCCGCACGGTGCGACAGAGTGATCGAAGCCCTGAGTGACGCAGCTCTTGCGCCGGCGCGTTCGGCACGGATCGTGCCACTGATAGGCAGGCTGGCCCGGATGGCAGTCGCGGCTGTGCTGATTCTCGGTGCGGGCATTGCGATCGGCCGATTCACCGCGCCGCGTCCCGTTGACGTGGACCAGCTTCGTGCCGACCTCCAGTCGTCCGTGCTGGCTTCTCTCACACCTGCGGTGCAGGAGAGCATGCTGGCGGAAATGGACCGACGTTTGGGATCGGCTTTGGCGGAAAGCAACGCGCAGTTCAAGACCGAGATCGCCGAGCAGATGGGCCGGGACCTGCGCATCTTTGCCAACGATCTCATGTCCGGCACGCAGACGTTAGTGGACCGTCGGTTCACGGAGGTCGTGCAGCTCATCGAAGCCGGTCGCCTGACCGACCGCCGCCAGGTCGCCAAGGCTCTGGACCAGATCAAGACACAAACCGGCATGGGATTCCTGAGGCTGGCGGCCTTGACGGAGGAGACGCCGGCAACCGTACAGAACTGACCGTTTGGAGTTCCGCCTTCAGGCGGCCCGACACCGCGCCAACGTGGAACTCCAAACAGCGTAGGGATGGTGTGCGGTGCACACCCTACGTCAAAGCAGTGAGAACCTGTGAAGGGGTGACATTATGACACGTAGCGAGAGAGTGACAGTTGCCGCGAGCATTTGTAGTCTGTTCGTGCTGGGCGTTGGATGCGTCGCGCACAGTGCCGAGTCGAGTGTGAGGAAGACTTTCACGATCTCCGGCAGCGTTGGCCTGCCCGGCGTGACGCTCCAGGGCCTGCCGGGAAATCCCGTCACCGATCAGAACGGCATCTACGGCGTGGAAGTGCCATCCGGCTGGTCCGGCACCGTTACCCCCGCGAAGCTTGGCTATAGGTACGCGCCACCTTCGCGGACATACAGCGCCGTCGAGGATGATCTCACAAAGGAGAACTACCAAGCCACTCTGCTCACGTTCAGAATCTCCGGCAAGGTCGGCGTGGCCCAGGTGGCCATGCAAGGGTTACCAGGTAATCCTGTGACTAATCCTGATGGCGGTTACGAGGTGCAGGTGCCATACGGCTGGTCCGGCACCGTCACTCCGGTCACGGAAGGCTACGTGTTCGAACCAACGAGCAAAGCGTATCAGCAGCTCGTGACCGACATGCCGAACGAGAACTATGCTGCCCGTGTGCTCACTTTCACGATTTCCGGCAATGTCGGTGCGCCGGGGGTCGCCATGAAAGGTCTGCCGGGCAACCCCATAACGGATGCGAAGGGCTACTACAGCGCCAAGGTGGAATATGGCTGGGCGGGCGTCGTGATGCCTGGAAAGGCTGGCTATGAGTTCGATCCTCCCAAACGCGAGTACGCGCGTATCGCGGAGGACTTGGCCAACCAGGATTATCTCGGCAAGGTGCTGATGCTCACCATCTCCGATGTGATCGCCATTGGCGACGAGCCGATCCCAGGTGTCGCTGTCATGGTCGAGCCAGGGGGCTACACCGGCGTGACTGACTCTTACGGCAGGTACATGGTCGAGGTCCCGTATGGCTGGAGCGGCCGTCTGACCATGCGAAAGCCGGGTTTCGAATTCAACCCATCCGTTCTCCCATACGCCGATGTCACGCATCACGTCGTCGACGGACAGGCCATCCCGGCGTCGCAGCAGCCGGTTATCCCTCCGTCGCGGGGGCCATCCGTGCGGCCGCAAGCCGCCGTTGCCGGGGCCGCGGGCGAGGTTGTCATGATCCCCACATCGCAGGTCGATCCTGCGGTGCTGGCCCAGGTCAAAGAGGACATGGGTGTCATGCTGCAAATCCTGCGTGAGAAGCTCAGCGAGCCGAGGACGATTCTCGGCGTCCTCTACGACTACGGCGATTTCTTCGGATCGAGCGGCCGACAGGTCGAAGCCCTCTACCTGCAGGGCTATGGGGCATTGTTCGTGATGGAAGTGAGTTTCCCGCTGTCGCCGGCCTTGACGGCAGGTTCTGCGGATGGGAACGAGCCGGAGCAGGCGGTCGATCCGGTCTGGCAGAGGGCCCGGCAGCGGTTGTACGCGCCGCCCGGCGCGACGTATGGCGGGAGAAGAACCGCAGGCCAGGCGGATCAGGGTAGTTTCGAGCAGTTCAAAGAGGACATGGTTAAGACGCTCAAGCACGCCGCCAACATCCGTCATCTGACCGGCGACGAATCGGTGATCTTGACCATCGTTGGACAGAGTGAACAGACCGCGAGTCCGTTCGGTCGGATGCCCCGCGGGCTGTATGGCGGCGGTGGGCCATACGGCGGCGGGTATGTTGCGGGACGCGGCTACAGCTCCGGCGGTGGCTTCGCCGGCTCCGACGGTACGAATAGCTACTCGGATTCGAGTTCTTACGGCAGCACCTCCGTCCGCGCGAGTGCGGTGCAGGGTGGCAGGCGATGGCCCAATGCGGCCGGGGCTGCCAGCACCGTCCTGACCATTCAGGCTGACAAGGCGGACATCGACGCCTTTGCCCAAGGCGATCTTGATTTCGAGCAGTTTAGCGCAAGGGTCAAAACGTTCAGCTACTGAGCTGTCTCAGAGGGAGACCGATCATGAAACGCATGACGCTTTGCAGTGTGGCCGTGACGGTGATATTCCTTGCTCTGCCTGCGACGCGCGCGCCATCGCAAGACCCCACGCCGCCCGGCCCGGGAGATGAATGGCAGCAGGAAGACTGGACCAGCGCGCCTCCCGGGCGGCGCAGGCCGATGCAGCTTGGTGGCAGTATGCGTGGGCCCGGACCTGTGTTCGGCCCGGCCGACTTCCAGCAGCACATGCAGGAGATGCAGAGCAGGATCTTCGGCATGCAGAACCGCTTCCAGGACATGCAACGCCTGGCCGACGAGAGCAAGAACAACGCCCTCAGGCAGAGCCTCAGCATCAGCGATCAGCAGTGGGCCCGGATCAAGCCGAGACTCGACCGCATCGACGAGCTCAAAGCCGAGGCCAATGCTTCAATTGAGCCCGGCTCGTTCGGTGGTGGATCGAGCCTTGTGAACGGCGGGGGAGGCTTCGGCGGTGGCTGGGCCGGCGGCTTCGCCACGTTCGGCGGCTCGCGCTCGACGCGCGGAAGCTCAGGCGAGCTGACCCAAGGCGATAGGCTCTGCGAGGAGTTGTACAACATGCTCCAATCCCCCGGCACGCTGCCCGCGTAGATCTCCCGGAAGATCGCGGCGTTGCGCCAGGCCAAGGAACGCGCGCAAAAGGAATTGGCGCAGGAGCGCACACGCCTTCGCGGCCTCGTCAATCCCCATCAGGAGGCGGCCTTGATCGTCATGGGCTACCTCGATTAGCCACGCCGACGGCTAATCGAGCAGACCGTTTAGAACCAGCAGGGCTTCCTGGCGCACGGTCATCACCTGCCGCAGGTTCTTCTGGGCCAAGGCGAGTTTCTGGTTGAATTTCTCTTTCGCCGCGCGCACGGCGGTGAGCTTCGCCCGGATCTCCGCCACCTCGGCGCTCTTGTTGTTCAGCACGTTGCGCAGCTCCAGCATGTTCTCACTCAGCTCATCGTGCGACGACGCTGGTCCGCCGCTGACCGACGGCAGCGCGTGCTGGAGGTTGTAGACGGCCTCGATCCTCGGCTGGATGACCTTCCATTCGGCGTCCGAGCAGCCTAACTGGGCCTTGAATTCCTCGATCCTCTCCTGATGCCGCGCCACGGTCCGTTCCTGCATGATCTGCACGCGCTGCTCCGGCGTGGCGTCGCGCAGGCGCTGCCCGAAGGCGTGGGCGTCCTCCATGCGCCGGCGCGTCTTCTCGGCCAGCGCAGCGCCCGCCGCCCGCGCGCGTTCCTCTGAATACTCCTCAGCTCCCAGCGCCGCGCCGGACAACAGGCCCAGGGCCACCAGCGCCGACGAACCCAAAACTGCACGCCTGCTCAGCACAGCTTCGCTCGCGTCACCGCCGTTCATGCGTTGATTCTCCGGTTTCATCGTCTCTGCCTTCCTGTTAGCATATTCTACAACAACGGTTCCAGATCCTGTTCAAGCGACTCGGCGGCGTCACGGCCCTGTCCGCGGCCACCCGTTCGGTCGGTTGCCGGTCCGTTCGCGGATGATCCGGTCCAGCTCGGCGGAGGTCTCCTGCAACCCCGTCGCCTCGGTCAACTCCTGCATGTTCATCTGGCTTGCCGTCAGGTTGGCCGTGGAGTAGGGCTTGGCGGTGGACTCCTTGAGCGGTCCGAGCGTTTGCCACGCGGACAGGGCTTGGCGCAGCGCCGGCTCGACCCGCGCGGCCAACTCTGCCCTGGTGGTGCTGCTCAGGACCCAACGGCCCTGGGCCCGGATTTTCTCACTGTCGGTAGTCTCTATGCTCGCGAGCAGCTTGTCGATCTTATCAAGAGCAATCGCCCGCAGGGCCAGGCCCTCGTACCTCTCCAACGGCGACAGGCCCGGCCGTTTCAGGAAGCGATCCAGCAGTTGCACGTTGAGCCAGGGGTCGCCCCCGCCGCCCAGGTTCGAGCGGGCGAACCGGAAGATCGCATCGCCGTCGTTTTCGCCTGCCGACTTGTCGGCCCACCGCCGCAGGAGCCGGTTGGCCTTCTCGTACTGACCCGCCTCCGCCAGCGTCTCGATATGGCCGCACCCGCCCACCATGTACATGGCGGGCAACTCGGCCTCGTCGAGCAGACGCAGATACCGAAGCGTGTGCGCTTCGAAGGCATCATAGTCTTTCAGCATCCTGTCCAGACGAGTCAGCGCGTGCAGGGCCTGGAGCTGGCCGCCGAGGCCACGGTCGGTCTGCGTGGCGAGCGTCCCATAGTGTTCCTGCAACTGCCGGACAAGCTGCCGGTCGTTGGCATCCGGCTCCGGCGGCCGGTCCTCCGGCAGCTCCGGGGCGCGATGGTAATCAAGTGTCCGGCGCAGGTCGTGGCGCAGCTTGTGGGTCTCGTCCGGCTTCCCGACACTAAAGGACATCACTCGCGTCTCCATGTCTACTTCCTGCCTCTGCCGCTTCGGCCTGGTCTTCACGTAGTAAGCATACAGTTGGCGCATGACCCTGGCGTCGTCGGGTTCGATGTCGATCTGCCTCGGGCGTTCTCGTGGTGAAGCCGTCACGTTCGGCGTAGGGTACTTGGCTAAGAGTCTCTTGACGAAGGCGTGGTCGTTGGGATCGACCCGCAGCGGCCCGAGCTTGGGCGTGTGATTGATGTACTTCTGCACCAGCCGCAGCCAAGCCGCATCCTCGCTGTCGGGCCGGGCGAAGGCTCTGGCGGCCTCCCAAACGCTGGCTTTGTCCAGTTCCACACGCTTGAAGTCAATGAACCTGGCCGACCGCAGCAGTCGCTTGCTGTCGCTGATGCGAACCTCGACGCGGGCCGGAAGCCGCAAGGCCTGGCCGCCCAGGGCGACGTCCCGGTAATCGACGGTGCAGGTCCGCCCGCCCTGGTGATAGGCGTAATCGATGGTGTCGATCTTGAACGTATACCTGCCCGCGACGCCGCCGCCGGCAGGGGTGACCACCGCGTCGCCTTTGACGCCGAGCTTTTCGGGCCGGACCGGCAGATCGGCGATAAGCCGGCTGATGCGCAGCGCGCCGTCGGCGGAGTCATACTCGTATCTCATCCGGCCCAGCAACTGCTGCCGCTCGTCGAGCAGCTCCAGCGCTTCGACCCGATTGCCGGCGGCCCGGACCTTCAGTTGAGCCAACTCCCGCTTGACCATGCCAGGGCCCTCGCCGACCTTCAAGTCAACGGCCTTAGCGGCGGTGCCCGCGTCCTTCAGAGGCCCAAGATCGCTGACATAGACCCGCCGGGAAAGGGCCTGCGCCTCGGCAAATCGCATCTCGGTAATTTCATACATGCCGCCGCCCCACTGGAACGGGCCCCTTTCGCCCAGGGGCTTGGGATAGGTCGTGTTCGCCGGCACGTGGTCAGGCAACAGCGCATCATCCATCCGGATGCTGGTTCGATTGCTCAGCACGACCAGTGTCTTCATGTTCGTCACGCCCTCGCCATGGGGCTCGCACCACAGTGCCGAGACGGCATAGTAGTCCCGGCAGACCCAATATCGGGCGAAAACGACCGCGTTTGTGTAACCCTTCCAGTCCATGTTGAGCTCGCTCATGGCGTCGAACTGGATCAAGCCGGCCTTGCGTCCGGATGGTTCGACCTGGCAAAGAGCGACCGCGGCCGCGAGCGACAGACCTACGACGCTCGCAATTACCAACACCCGGCGCTGGTGCGTATGTCTCTTCTCCATGGCTCTCACTCCTCAGGATAGGTCAACACAATGTCATCCGAGACAGCCTCCTGCACCAGCAGCGCAGGGGTCAGGAGGAAGTCCACCTGTTCTCTGACCGCCAAGGACGGATCGGCCATGCGTGGATGCACTTGGAGAGCGCGCATCACCGCGGCCGTCTCTTCCTTCGTGCGCGCTTCCATCCACTGCCGGATTCCGGGCGGCGTTCCCGGAACCGCGGTCTTTGCAGCACCCATGACCAAGCCTAACAGCAGGCCCATCACAACGACCGGCAACGCCCATCCCGCTTTCAGGATTCGCTCACGTCTCATGTGCTTCTCCTTTCAAATCCGCCTGCCGGCCCCGCTGACTGGGGCCGGCAGGCCTCCTGGTTCTCGGCCGGAATCGGCCTCGCGCAATTATCATAGACGGTCGTCTATGTTGCCGTACAAGCGGAGTTGACTGCACGCTGTGATACCATATCCCGCCTCCGCATCGAAGCCGCCCCAGTAGAATTCGGGATTGCTGATCACAAGCTGGCCCTGGGCGAAGCAGAACCCCTGCACCGCCGAGGATACAGTGAGGTTATTTCCGTACGGTTCGTCCCAGTCGTAGTAGAGGTACGCATCACAGGTAAACCGCAACGAGCCCTCGTAGTAACCGTGAAGGAAGCCCTGATAGTAGTCCGAGTAGTCGTCATCGGGCTCAACGTCGACGTACTCCCAATCGTTGTCGGCGTAGGTGCCGCCCTGACTGTTGGCTACACCGTGGCCCTCCCCGTACGGATTGAAGGAGCCAAGATATGCAACGCTGCTGCCGACCATTCCGTAAGCCCCGGAGGCACAGGCGGCGGCGCAGGTCGCCGTCCTGTCCAGGGCATTGCCCCAGTATTCAACCCCGGCGCCATCGATGGTGACTTCGACGGTGAAAGAAATCTCCCTGGACGTCGCGTCATCTACCCAGTGGTAGTACGACGACCCGCTCGCCCCACTGGTAGCATATACGGATCTGGACAAACCGTACCCAGGCCAGGGTTCGAGATGCACTTCGGCGCCGCCGGCAGCCGAGGCCCACGCATCTAAATAGCCTGGGCCACCCGACACAAGGCCCGAGGCAATCTGCCACCAAGCCCATGTTCCGTACGGATCACTATCTGAACTTGGTCCGCTCGGCCACGAGTTAGTCCCATCATACTCCCAATAGCTCAGCACCGGGCTCGCCAAGAGGCCACAGAGCGCCACAATGATCATACTAATTCTAGTCATGGTTCAATACCTCCATGTCTCAAAAACGATAGACATAATCCTCTATGCAACCATATTAGACCCACAACCTCTCACGGACCTCTCACCATACGCCGACTCCTTTCCGCCTGTACAAGGCGTCTTCTTCGTCAAACATATTCTCGGTTGCACAACTCACATCTCACCTTGCGTTTTTGGGCTGCCGGGACCTGACGATCCGGGACCCCGGCACGCCTCGACGCCCTTTCCCCGGGGTCGTGTCACCAGAACCAGCCCAGACTCCCCATCTTGAAACGCGGCACCGCAATGCCGTTGGGATCGATATCGGGGTCGAAGCGCCGCCATTCGGTGTGCCCATCCAGAAAGCCGATATTGCTGCCGGTAGGGTCTACCCCTTTGAGGTGATTTGTCTCCTGGTCCTCAGGTACGCCCGCTTGGCTGAAGCCGTCTGCCGTGAAATCTCGCCGATACTTCTTGCTCGTCCCAGGCTCCGAACCCAAGGCACCCCCTGCCAAGCCGGCGATCACATCCACCACGAACTCTTTGGAGGCAGGATTCTTGTCAAGCATTGAGTTCACCCAGGTCTTCTCCTCGCTGTCCCGGGCATAGGGTGTGATTCCTTGCTCCGCCCCGAGGCGCGGCTGCACAAGCCAGCCATAGCTCCCGTCGATGTAGTCGAAGACGGTCTCACTTGTGAAGCGTGTTCCATCCCACTTGACTCGGACGGGAAAGCCGCTGATCCAGAAATGGTCGTTGTACTTCCGGTCGACGGCATTCGAGGGGCAGTAGAACATCTCACGCGTCGTGCCGCTTCGCAGCATGAAGTTGACCACATTGCAGGGAAGCCCCCCGGAAATGGGCCCACCCAACCCTGATGGCGATCTGCCCAGCGACGGGTCTACCGGCAGCTTGCCGTCGTTTTCGGCGCCGTAGAGATGCAACGAGATCAACTGCTGGCGGATGTGCGAGGCGCACCTGGTCCGGCGGGCCTGCTCTCTGACCTGGCCCAGCGCCGGCAGCAGAGTCGCCAGCAGCACCGCGATCACCGCGATCACCACCAGCAGTTCGATCAGCGTAAACCCTGGTGGGGTAGGTATTTGTGAGTAGTTGGTACTGCTCCTGGCAAACGGTTGGGCCGTCGCCGCCCGCCACCTGGCTCCTGGCTCTCCTCTACGCCTCATCGCTGAAGCCTCCCTTCTGCCTCAGAGACACGCGCTGCTGCCACGTTCTGCCTGGCGCACTTGTCCGCTGAGGCTGTGGCCGCACCCGGTTTTCAGCACTTCCGCACTGATTCTACCTTAAAAGGCGAAACTCGCATGTCAGATGTGGATGATTATTTTTCTAAAGATTTCTGATTTTTCTCTTGGTGGCTTCTACATATGTAGTAGGATGGCTTCTACGATTGTAGAAGGAGAAGGCCGTATGAAGCTGACAGAAGCAGAATGGCAAATCATGAAGGCGTTGTGGGAAAAGCACCCCGCCACGGCACGGGAGGTCATGGACCGGCTCCCGGCGGGGGTCAAATGGGCTTATACCACCATAAAAACCATGCTGACGCGACTGGTAGACAAGGAGGTCATCCGCGAGGCCAAGCAGGGCAACATCAGCGTGTACGACCCGCTAATTTCCCAGCGCAAGGCCCGGCTCAGCGCGTTTCGGTCCCTCCTGGACCAAGCCTTCGACGGCGCCATGGGGCCGCTGGTGCACTTTCTCGTCGAGGAAGAGCAACTTACGCCCAGGCAGAGGAAGGAATTGGCCAAGCTCGCGCAAAGCCAGGTCATAGATAAGGGAGAGCGAAGATGATCGAGCAACTGAATGCGATTGCCGGCCTATGGTGGAATTGGGTCGCGGCGATGTTCTGGCAAGTCGGCCTGCTTATCGTCCTGATTGCCTGTGTGGACCGGCTCACTCGCCGGTGGACCTGGCCGCAGTTGCGGTACGCGCTGTGGTCGCTGGTGCTGATCAAGCTGGTTCTCCCGCCGACCCTGTCGCTTCCCAGCAGTGTCACGCCCAGGCTGCTGCCTGGGGTCGCTGAGACATTGAGCGTAGACCGTAGGATGGGCAACTCGCTTGCCCATGCTGACTCTGGCGGCGATGGCGGTGAAGCCGCATGGGCAAGCGAGTTGCCCATCATGCCGCTGTCGACAGAGGACGTGACGCCTCGCGCCGTTGTCTATACGCCGCCATCGCAGCCGGCCATCGAACCGGCGGGCCCTGCGCTCGACTGGCGTGTCTATGCGCTGGGTCTCTGGCTGGCAGGGAGCGTGGCATTAGCCGCATTTCTTATTCTTAGATTACGTTCACTGAGCAAGGCGGAGGAATGCACTTCGAAGACGCCGTCCCTACCCGAATCCTTCTACAATCAAGTGAGCGGCTGTGCCGGCCGCTTGGGGCTGCGCCATCGGCCCAGGGTAGTCGCGACGAACCGGGTCACCTGCCCGGCCGTCTTCGGCGTGTGGCACCCGGTCCTGCTCATGCCGCATGGTTATCTGGGGCGTCTCTCCCGCCGGGACACCGAGCACATGCTTCTGCATGAACTCGCCCACGTCAAGCGGGGCGACCTGCTCGCGCACGGCTTCTACATGCTGCTCCAGATCGTCTATTGGTACAACCCCTTGTTGTGGCTGGTGCGCCGCCAGATCCATCACCTGCGCGAGTTGTGCTGTGATGCGACGGTGGCCGGCCTGCTGCGAGAAGACACCGGCGCATATCGGGAAACGCTTCTCGAAACGGCCCGCCGCTTCCTGGCGACGCGGACGGAGCCTGGTCTGGGGTTGCTCGGTCTGTTTGAAGACTCGAATCGTCTATTAGTTCGACTGAATTGGCTGAATAAGCCTACTTGGAGGTATCGCAAAATGAAACGTACCATCGTTATTGCTATTGTCGGCGTGATGCTGGTCTGTGTGCTGCCTATGGCCCACAGTCAGCCGACAACGCCCAGCGAGGATACGGAGACACCGACCACGCAAGCGCTCCGGGAACAATTCGCCGAGCAAATGGCACAGCTTCGACAGCAGATGCAGCAGTTGCAGGAGCAAAGACTACAGCTTCAGCAGCAAATGCAACAGATGGGTCTACAGATGGCTCAGTTGGAGCAACAGCGTGCCCAGTTCGTGCAGAACGCCACGAACGAGATGTTTCAGACGTACACCGTCCGGCCAGGCGATACGCTCACCGGCATCGCCAAGCGTTTCTCCGGTGCGGATGAAAGCAACCTGAAAGAGACCATCGACCAAATCATGGAGGCGAACCAACTCACGTCCGCGGACCAGATGCAGGTCGGCCAACAACTGCGGATTCCGCTATCTGTCAAAAAATCAGCGAAGATTCGCAAGCAGCTCGATAAGGCTCAAGAGAGAGTCCACGACATGTCGGGAACCTTGGCCCATGCGGAACACGCGTTGAATGAAGCCGAGCACGCGGTCGCCAGTGTCCAGGCTGACATTCCTCGCGTCGCAGTCCCTGAGATGTCACATGACGCCGTGCCGGGTGATCTGACGCCGGTGCAACCCTTGTTTCCGGTCCGGCGCAAAGCGGACGTGGATGCCGACTATATCGTCAAGGCGCTCAAGCCTGGGACTGAATTGAGGATCACGAACAGTGTCGGGTCGATCAAGATCCAGGGCGGCCCCGGCCGAGATTGCGCGATCAAGGTCAAGGTCGAGGCCAAAGCCGCCACGCCTGAGGAAGCCGAGGAGATCGCCAAGAAGGTCGTCGTTCAACTCACGCCCACGGACGATAGAGTGGATATCGGCGTGCAGATGCCCGACGATCTCAGCAAGGAGCAGCGTGATAGTATCCACGTGGACTTCGATATGACTGTCCCGCAGGATTGCGTCGTGCGCGCGACACAGAACGTTGGTGACATCTCTCTGGTGGGTTTGGGCGATTCGACCGCGCAAGCGCACACGAACGTCGGAACCATCCGCACGCGCGACCTGCAAGGCAAGGTGGCGCTGATGGTCAACGTTGGCGATATCGATGTTGTCATGCCGGCCAATGCTTCAGCCGAGGTTCGTGCCTCCGCCAAGGTCGGCGCCATCAAGAGCGACCTGCCGCTTGATATCACGAGCGCCAGCGTCACGCGGGCCGGCGATGCACAGAGTGCCTTGGGCAGTAGTGCGACCGGCGTCCTGGGCGCCGGCGCCGGCAAGCTTGATCTAACGACCAACGTCGGCTCGATCCGCATTCGCTCTGCCGCCGCGGCGCCGGACGACAAGCCATGAGAGACTCTCCGTTTGTCCGGCTGGGCCGGCGGAGAATAGGATAGAAACAGATTGGGTCGGGTCCCGAT
>CAZGRF010000053.1:4691-13531 GCA_964527825.1 uncultured Pirellulales bacterium | reverse complement strand
TCCCCCACGGCATCCCCGACCTGCCGTTCGTAGACAGCAACTACTACAAGCACAAGTTCGGCCTCGAAGGAAAACGAACCATCCTGACGTTCGGCCTCATCAACAGGAACAAGGGCATCGAAGTCATGCTTCGAGCCATGCCGGAGATTGTTGCAGCCGAACCGAACGTTATGTATATCGTGCTCGGCATGACTCATCCTTTCGTCTTGAAATACGAAGGTGAGTCCTACCGATTCAGCCTCCAGCAACTCGTCAAAGACCTCCATTTGGAGGATCACGTCATCTTTCACAATCGGTTCGTGGATGATGCGGAGCTGCACAACTTCCTCTGTGCCGCGGATATCTATGTGACCCCCTATCTGAGCCGCGAGCAATTGACCAGTGGAACGCTGGCCTTTGCGGTCGGAACAGGCAAAGCCGTGGTCTCGACACCCTACTGGGCGGCCACGGAACTGTTGGCCGACGGTCGAGGCAGGATGGTGCCGTTCGGCGACTCCGAGCAACTGGCGAAAGAGATCACTGCCATCTTGCAGAACGACACGGTCTTCTACTCGCTCCGAGGAAAAGCCTACGACTACGGCCGCTCGCGAACCTGGCCCAAGATTGGACAGGTTTATTGGACGCTCTTCAGTGAGACCGAGCTTTCGATCCATATCACCAGCAAGAGCGAACTGACGGCCGCGGAGACCCTCTCCAATATCGAGGCCCCGGAGCCGGCCCTCGACCACTTGATTAAGCTCACCGACGACACCGGCCTGTACCAGCACGCCAAGTTCACCATTCCCAACCGCGCCCACGGCTATTGCAGCGATGACAACGCGCGGGGGCTTATCGCGATGACCAGGTACTATTCGCAATACCCTGACGCACAGGCCCTGCGACTGCTCGACGTCTACCTGTCATTCCTTATACATGCCCAGAATCCGGACGGCTCGATCAGGAACTTCATGGACTTCGACCGGAGCTGGTGGAAGGATGAACCGGTCCACGACGCGTTCGGGCGCGTGCTCTGGGCCTGGGGCGCGGTCATGGCCACACCTCCGTCGCCGGCGTATCTGTCCATCGTCAAGGACTGCTTTGACCGCTCCGTGGAGCATGTGCAGAAACAGCACCCTCGAGGCATGGCCTATTCCGTGTTAGGCCTGTGTGACTATCTCAGGCAGTTCCCCGGCGCCAGCGACATCAAACGCGAGCTGGAGCTGGCCGCAGACGGCCTGGTCAGGCAATACGAAGAGAGCAGCTACCCGGACTGGAACTGGTTCGAAGATGTTTTGACCTATGACAACGCCGTCCTGCCCCACGCACTGTTCGTCGCAGGCATGAACCTGCAAGACGGCAGGTGCATCGAGGTGGCCGAGAAGACAGCCGACTTCCTCCTGGAAAACACTTTTGACGGCGATCACTTCAGCTTCATCGGCAGCAACGGCTGGTACGAACGTGGCAAGGCCCGCGCCGATTTCGACCAGCAGCCCATCGAGGCCGCCAGTACAACCATGATGCTCCGGGCGGCCTACGACGCGACGAAGGACCCGAAGTTCCTCACGCTTCAGCGGAGGGCTTTCGATTGGTTCCTCGGCGCCAACGACCTGCGCATTCCATTGTACGATTTCACCACGAAAGGCTGTTCCGACGGTCTCATGCCGGGCGGCGTCAACGGGAATCAAGGGGCCGAGAGCACCGTGAGCTTTCTCCTGAGCCTGTTGTGCATCATCGAGAACTATGCCATCGTGGACAAGACGCAAGGCCGCAAGAGCGCAGCGCACCCGCGTCCAGGCGCCGCTGTCGATCCCGTCGATAACCCGTTGCGGATCGAGGGTACCGAGGACGAGCAGGATGCGACGCAGAGCCAGGTCGGCAAGGCAACGTAGAACCGACGCGCCAGCGCCGTTCTGACAGGACGGGTCCTTGCCATCGTAGGGCGCAGCGGACAGTGTTCGACGCGAGGCGCGCAGGCATCCTTCCGTGATGTACGCAGAGTGTTCCTGCCCGCCGATGTCCTCCAGATAGACGAACAGGTCAAAATGGGCGACGTGACATCAATATCGCAGAGAAGGAGGACTGTCGCCAGCCCCGCAGGAACATCGTCGATCCGATGAGCAGCCCCACACCGAAGAAGCCGAGCAGGGACAACGCAACGAGCGACTCTACCGCATGGTTCGGCATTCCCTGCCTTAGTGGTATGTGTCCCTTCGCCTCCAGTTCGATCAAGACCTTGACGCCCCGACGATAATCATCGCCGAGCAAGTCCGCTCGTCGCAGCATCTCCTCTTCGAATCCTTCGTAGAGCCCCGGCACGCCCAGCTCCCGATATTGGCTTCCCAATGGGTTTACGTACACGAAACCGGTAAAGACGTCACGGTATCTGAGCCGTCCGCGCACTCTCGGCTGGTATGGAAACAAGTCGAAAGGGTCTTCCCCGAAGGGAGACCCCTCGAAATCAAAGCCGGCGGGCCGATAGCCCGTCTCCGCGAAAGCGCTGTCCCACGCGCCGCCTGCTACAGGGTAGAACACCGCAAACCAGGTATTGAGCAACACGTTCGCCGCACGATCTGCGAAGGCGTCCTTCAGGTATTCATAGGTATTGTACCGCCGGGCCTCCGGTGCACGCCCCGTCAGGTCGAAGGCATGCCGGTAGTTCATCACCGCCAGGCACTTGGGCGACGTAGGCGCCGAGTCCGCCAACCGATCCATCTGCTCGATCACGCGTCGTGCCATCTGCCGGTCACGATCTCTGAGCGAGCGCCAGTAGGCCGCGTAGTCCTCTCTTGTGGCTAGACTCGACCAGTCAACCGACGCATCCGTGAAGTGATGGTGGACGCGTTGGGCGGGTGGAAAGGACTGGTTCAACGCATAGAGGCGCGTCAGATAGCGATAGAAATTCGTGCTGTCCCATGAGGGCCAAATGGCCCAGTTCCGCATGATGTCAATGATGCGAGCCCGGACCTCGTCGGCATCCAACCCATCGGCCGCCATCAAGCTGTCCAGATGTGCCTGCATCCCCGCCGTGCCGTACTCGGTGAACACGTGACCTACGCGCTCGATGAATCGAGGGTCACGCACGATGTCGTAGATAAAGTCCCATTGGGAAGCCTCGTCATGCAAGCGCTCGCACAGCACGACCACATCATATCGATCGAAGAGGTCGATGACGTAATCGACTGGCGCCGCTCGTTCCTGGTCCAGAAAGGCGACATAGGGGGCCGTCGGGTGCATGCCGCGATACAGTGCCAATCGGCAGGGCAGCCAGCCGTGTGCGGAGAAGTCCGCCGTTTTGACCCCTATCATCGGGAGGGTTGTTCCAATCAGGATCAGGAAGGCCGTGCTTACTCTGCCGTCACTGTTCTGGCGTCGACGAACTTCTGTTCCCGCCCACGCGTCGTACCACGTGCGTTGGGTGATCAGACAGAAGACGAACAACAACAGCAGCACAGGCAAGAGCATCAACAGATCATACACCGTCGGCACCCAGGCCCTGCCTACCAGCATCCGACCCAAGACAACGGGCGCGACGACCGTCACCCCCCACTTGCCCAGCACTTCCCGAAGCAAAGCCTGGCGAACCTCCGGTGCGGCGCCCGCCTTGGTGACGACCGCTATACCCGTGAGCATCTTGCCGACCGTCTGTCCCCATCGGGCCAGCATCACGCCGCCGTAGATCGCTCCTACCGCCACAAACGCCGGCTCTAAGGCAATCCGCATCCGCGCAATGGCCGCCAGCGCTACCAGGAGGCTGGCAACGGCGTAGATGACGAACGCGTCGATCCACGTCGCGGCCAGCCTTCTCCAGAACCCGGCTCCGGAGCACTTGTCCTCGTGGATGCCCAAGACTGCATCTCCCAATGAGTCACTTACGATCACCGTTTCAGTCGAGATTCATCAGGCAGTATTGCATAGAAAACCCTGCCGTGGAAGAGGGATGTCGTGATATGATGGCATCACTGTGATCGTCGTTGTTATGTGTTCGGCGTTGGGAAGGGGCCCGTGAAAGCAGCAAGTTTCAATGTCAATTCTATTCGGGCCCGACTGCCCGTCGTCGTCGCGTGGCTCCGCCAGAATAGGCCGGACGTCCTGGCTGTCCAGGAGACGAAGGTGCAGGACCAGGATTTCCCGACCGACGCCTTCGACGAGATTGACTATCGCTGTGTCTTTCGGGGCCAGAAGAGCTATAACGGCGTCGCGCTGTTCTCGCCGCATTCCATCGAAGACGTCGAATCCGGCCTGCTCGATGAGCCGCGGGACGAACCCCGCCTACTGCGCGCCCGGGTGAAGGGAATGACGATCGTCAACACGTATGTGCCGCAGGGATATCTGCCCGACTCGCAGAAATTCCAGTACAAACTTGAGTGGTTCGACCGGCTCCTGGCCTACTTTCAACGGTGCTTCAAGCCGACCGACCCGCTTCTTTGGGTGGGTGACTTGAATATTGCGCCTCAGCCTATCGACGTGTACGACCCCGAAGCCTTGCTGGGGCATGTGTGCTTTCACCCGAAGGTCCACGCAGCGCTCGCAAAGGTGATGGCTTGGGGTTTCACCGACGTCTTTCGGATGCACTGCGCTGAGCCGGGCCAATATACGTTCTGGGACTACCGTGCCAGCAACGCGTTCCGAAGAAACCTCGGCTGGCGGCTGGACCACATCATGGCCACCAACCCGCTGGCCCGCAAGTGCCAGCGCTGCTATATCGACAAGGAGCCTCGCGCAGCCGAGAGGCCCAGCGACCACACGCCGCTCGTCGCGGAATTCGAGGAATGACGTCGCAAACGTTCGCCTTGCGAGGCCCTACCGGATCGTGACGTCCTGCTTCCCGCTGAAGTAACGTCCGTCCTTGAGCCGGCCGACAACCCGCAGCTCTACCACTCCGTTTTCGGGAACAGCCCTGAGGAACTTGGCTCGATCGAAAGAGCAGATGATGAAGGTATCGCCAGGGAGCCACGTGAAATACGTCTGCTTCATGGCCTCTATGCCGCCGGGGTAGAGCAGTAGTCTCTGTGACGAAGCCAGGTCACTCTGACGTTTGCGCTCGGGGATCCGAACCAGAGCAACGATGGCGTTGCCTCCGCCGCCTCGCTCAAGAACGGCCGGTGTCAGGCACACCCATGTATCGATGAGCCTCAGCACACTCACGACCACATCGGCCGGCGCCGAATCGTTCACGCCGTCGCTGACGACCAGCGTGAAGACGAAATCGCCCACCGGCAACTCGACGGTGAACAACGCCTCAGTCGAAGCAAGCTCGCCCTTTTGGTACCACCGATAGGTCAGCGGCAGCCCCTCGGGATCATACGAGCCCCTGCCGTCCAGGGTGACCGTGTCCGTGATGCCGTTGAGCGTGAACCCCGTCGCAGTCGGCGCGACATCGGCAACAGGCGGCTCGTTCTTCGCTTCGTAGGCGCCCATGTCTACCACCGGTCCCGACAGACGCGGCAGCCCGTCCAAATCCGTCGCGTTGACATCGGGCACCTCGCCCGGATCACCCGCGTCGATGCACGGTGAATCCCAGACGAGATGATAGTCGCCTTCAAACCAGGTATCGTCAGATAGATCAGCCAACGTCCGGCCCGTGTCCCAGTAGCCCGGATTGACAAAACCGGGAGCGGCGTCAATATTGCCGACGCCGGACCATCCACCCTGCATGTCACTGTACGAGACTGTCAGCAACGATTTGTCGTCGCTCCAAACGGCATTGCTGCCATTCCACACGATGCAACCGGCCAAGCAGACATCGCCCCGAGCGTACAGCCCCGCGGAGTTGCACGCGATGGCCGGCCCCGACACGGCGATGTTGCCCACCACCGTGCAGTGATTCAGGCTCACCGTCGCCTGAGAGCAATACAGCCCGCCACCCTGGCCCGGAATCGCATCAATGACCACATTGCCGCTGATGATACTGTCGGACACATACAACTTGCTGCCCGACTCAGAACAAATGCCGCCGCCGCGACGGAGCGCCCCGTTGCCATTGACGATGCAACGGCTTAGGTACACCTCGCTGCTTGTGTCGTTGTATAGCCCGCCGGCCCACGTCTCGGACCAATTGCCGGAAATGGCACAGCCCACGAAGGCGGGGGCCAGGTGTCCGCGCGTGTAAACGCCCCCGCCGCTGGATCGAGCAACGTTGCCGTTGATCAGACAGTTGCGGATGACGGGACTGCCCCCGTCGTTGTAGATGCCGCCGCCGCGACTGCGACTGTCCGTTGATCCCGGGTACAAAGCACTGCCGCCCGTAATAGTGAAGCCATCCAAGACGGCCGTCTCGTCTGTCCCGCTGGTGACAACAACGTGATAGGAGTTGTCCGCCCGGCTGCTTTGAGCGGCCATTTCGGGCAAGTATTGAAACGCCGCATCATCGCCATAGAGATCGCCACTGAGAACCGTCTCATAAGCGATTACATCCCGTTCGTCGGGATTGGCGCCGCTCGACCCGGCGTAGCCCCCCTTCAGCGTGACGCCGCTCTTCAGATGAAAAGCTGCGCCCGGGTCCCCGAGCACGAGTTTGCCATATCGGTCAGGGCAGTAGATCCCTTTAGCGACTCGAATCTCGCTGCCTGCCGGCGCGACTTCCAAGGCGTCTTGCAGGTGGACAAACGCGTTCGCCCAGCTCAATCCGTTCGCGGTGCCGGTGGCCCCGGCGTCGACATAGCGGATCGTCCAGCCTGATGCTTCGCCTGCAACCTCGAAAGAAATCGAGAACTTGGCTTCCCGTTGGTTTCCGAAGAACCGCCAAATTCCGGGCGGCAAAGGCCCGAACGAGCCTTGCAGACCGCATACGAATCCCAAACCGCTTGGCCAGTTCCCGCCGGCCGACGTCTCGAACCGCAGTTCGACCGTTCTATTCTCTTCATCGACATCAATAGCAGGCGGGCCCCCGAACGCACGCTCCGCGAGACCGCGGCTCAAATAGACACGCGTTGGTCCGCAGAAGCGGATGCTGTCCGTGTCCGTTGGCTGGGCAGGCTCGATCGTCCAAGCGGATGGACTGGAGTTGCCCGCGATCCATGAGACCTCGTCGGCGGGGCTTGTCGCGCACAACAGAACCAGTATCAGACCAACCACTTTGGCGGTGATGTGTTGGCTACTCATTTGGCTACTCCTTATTCAAGATGCCGCCCTCTGGAGTCAATGTCATCGTACCGACATCGCTCCACACGGCAGATCGTCCGGCCTGTCGGGAAAGTGACGCTCAGGCACCTCTGTCCAACAGCGACGACGCCACGCTGCAACACTTGCGCCCCTTTCAAGACGAGGCTTGTGCGCCTGCTGCATCGTATAGCAGCTTATCGGTCAGTTATTTACACGACTTGTGTGGACGGGTAGAGAAACGAAGAGCGTGATTCGAAGAGGACGGCTTTTGTGGCAGCCGGACAGGCACGAACATCTGGCGGGCCGGGCTTTGTGCAGAATACTCGCGTGAACCCTCGGTGGTTCAGCGCGTGCTCCTCCGGCTTATCGGTCCTACATATTCCCGGGCCACAACGACTCGCTCCCGTGAGCGGGAGGCGCTGACTATGCACCGCCAAAGAGCCTTTGGCGAAAAACGAAGAACACGGCGCCGAGAATACAGAGCCCGGCCCACAGGTAGTCCAGCCGCACGTGCTCTTTCATATAGAGGGTGGAGAACGGAACGAAAACGCTCAGGGTGATGACCTCTTGAATGATCTTGAGCTGGCCAACGTTCAGTACCTGGTGGCCGATGCGATTTGCGGGCACCTGGATCAGGTACTCAAAGAACGCGATCCCCCAACTCACCAACGCCGCCACGACCCAAGGCTTGTGCGCGAGGTTTCGCAGGTGCCCATACCAGGCAAACGTCATGAAGATGTTGCTGCAGCATAGAAGCAACGTTGTCGTCAGAACGACACGCATACTTCATGCCTCCTGCCCGCCAGGTTGTCGTCCCGGGCGTGCCGGACGCAGTAGAAATCACCGGATACTGGAACTGGAAGTGTGATGCCTGCGAAGCCCTTGAAGCAGTGGGGTGACAGTACAATGCGATATGCGATTCCGGCCGATGTGGCCGTGCGACGCACGGCGGCCCTTTCCCTGTCGCGCCTAAAGATAGGTGGTTGACTTCCTGGTGTGAAATCGTTTACCTGTCATTGCGCGCCCAGAATCAGGCCCAACTACTTGAGATTGTAGTGCACACCCAAGGAAACAGTAATACCGTTGAGGTCCACGTCGCCACCGCTCGCATCCATGTTGGCGAACTGATAGCCGACTTCCCAATTGAACCCCAGGTCCGGAAGCCCCTGAAAACGGTATTCGGCCCCGAACAAAGGCCCCGCCACCCAGGTATCCAGGTCACCGTAGCCGAGCAGGTTGTCATCTATGCTGCCGAATCCGCCCCCGAAACCTACGTAGAACTGGCTGTTCTCGCGGATGATCGGAGCGTACATGACTTTGCCAGCCAGGAAATACATATCCGCGTCAGTGCCGCTGCCCGCATCCACGCTGGCATACATGACATTGCCTTCAAGACCCCACTTGTTGTCAAACCAGCCCCTTACGCTGGCGCCTTGGAGAAAATCACCAATGAACATTGCCTGATAGCCTACGCCAATGGTGGTCTGAGCAGTTGCA
Organism: uncultured Pirellulales bacterium; assembly: GCA_964527825.1. Taxonomy (GTDB): domain Bacteria; phylum Planctomycetota; class Phycisphaerae; order Sedimentisphaerales; family Anaerobacaceae; genus JAFGLV01. The sequence goes on along the minus strand of CAZGRF010000053.1, from coordinate 4,954 downwards.
ACGCTACTGCCCAAGAACGCCAAAAGCAACAACGTTACCGCACCAATACACAGTCTCTTCATATTTGTCCCCTTACATACACCAGGAAGTCAACATCACCTGTTAGGACACATCTTTCGTGCCGCGGTATCCCAGATACCGCAGGCGCCAACAATCTAATGCGGCAGTTGCCGCGAATCAAGCCGCGACTCGGTTGACCAAAGCATAGAATGCTACGCACCTCTTGCCGGGAATGCAAGTTTTCTTTTGAAACCGTGAAGAGG
>CAZGRF010000053.1:0-4591 GCA_964527825.1 uncultured Pirellulales bacterium | reverse complement strand
AATGCTACGCACCTCTTGCCGGGAATGCAAGTTTTCTTTTGAAACCGTGAAGAGGTCCATGAATCACGAAATGTCACATAAGTGCTATTCTCACAAGGTGTTACAAGCCGCCGGTTGACGTTCATGGCGACCTTTTTCGGAAAATCCAGCCCTTTCCGGCCGCTCCTGGTGGCGGCATGACACAAACCGCATGGATCAAAAGGATGGCTTTACTCGCCTTGAACGATGTGTCGGCGTTAGATCACCGAGCGGGACCGCGCTTCGGTCTCGCAGGGCGGCTTATCTTGCTCAACAGATCGCGGCGACCTTGCGCGCGAAGAAACTCGGCGATGAGCTTGCCGTTATGCCGCTGGTAGTACTGCAACAGCGCCGCCTGAAGACGCTTTTCCTTCCGCGACCTAGGGACATGGATCGACTGTCCGGTCGTGTCGGTACCGGAAACGTACATGGCTGTCGCCGACGTCAGCGGGATCGGCACGAAGTCCTGCACCTGCCGGGGCCGCCACGAACGAGACACAAGATACTCGGTCAGTCTCAAGGCATCCTCCGGCCGACAGCCCGGATGCGAGCTGATGAAGTACGGCACGAGATACGCTTCCTTACCGGTCCGGCGACAGGCTTCGGCAAACCGCTGCTCGAATTCCTCGAACGCTTCGAAACCCGGCTTCCTCATCAGGCTCAGCACGTGCGCGCAGTAGTGCTCGGGCGCCACCTTCAGATGGCCCCCGACAAAATGCCCTACAAGCATATCGAGGTATTCGCGGCTTTGCAGAGCCAGATCGTGACGAATACCCGAGGCGACGAAGACATTCGTCCGCTTGGTTGCGCTGCGGCTCCACCGGACGAATGCCTCCATCATCTCCAGCATCGGCCCGTGATCGGATGTGAGCCGTTTGCAGGGCGAAGGCCACAGGCAACTGGCCCGGGAGCACTCGTCGGCGTGCGCACAGCCCATCGCGTACATGTTGGCCGAGGGCCCGCCCAGATCTTCGATCGTGCCGCGAAATTGAGGATGCCGACGAATCGTATCCGCTTCATTCAGCAAAGATTCCAACGACCGCGAGCGAATCTCCCTGCCCTGGTGACAGCCGATCGAACAAAAGGCGCAGCCGCCGAGACAACCCCGATGCGTTGTGATGGAGAACCGCACCGGCGTCAGGGCCGGCACGCCGCCGTCACGGTCGTACCGAAGATGCCAAGACCGCGAGAAGGGCAGATCGTACAGCGCGTCCAATCGCTCGCTGCCCAAAGGCTCGCTCGGCGGCATGACGACAATCGTGCCGGGATCCTGCTCTTGCAGAACGGGCCGGCCGCCCGGTCGCGCCTCGGCCTGGTATTGCTGATGCGTCGCGATGAACAGGCTGGCGTCATCGGTCTGCTGTGAGAGCGACGGCAAGGACACCGCATTCTGCGGGGAGGTACTCCCTTTTCGAAGCATGTACGCGGTGCCGGCGATATCGGCGAGCTCATGAATCGACTGTCCGGCGTCCAAACGCCGGGCCACTTCGGCAGCCGCCCGCTCGCCCATGCCATGAACCAAGAGGTCTGCCTTGGCATCGACCAGTACCGACCGTTTGAGCTTGTCCTCAATATAGTCGTAATGGACCAGCCGCCGCAGGCTGGCCTCCAAACCGCCAAGGATTATCGGAACCTCGGGGTAGGCTTCGCGTGCGCGGGCCGAGTAGACCAGCAAGGGGCGGCCCGGACGCAGGCCCGTTACGCCGCCGGGGCTGTAGACATCCCGCCGTCGGCGGTGCCCCAACGAGGCGTAGTCATTCAGACGCGAGTCGATACAACCGCTGGTAATCCCCCAGAACAACCGGGGCCGACCCAGAGATCGAAATGGCTCAACACTGTGCCAGTCGGGCTGAGCGAGCACTGCGACCCGATAGCCGAGTCTTTCCAGCCATCGCCCGATAAGAGCGACGCCAAACGAAGGGTGATCCACATAAGCGTCGCCCGTGACCAGGATTACGTCTGCCTGACCCCAGCCCCGTCGATGAAGCTCATCTGCCGTCGTCGGCAGGAACTCGAATACTCTCGTGGCGTGCTGACCCATCAGGCCATTATACCACAGCCCGACGTGACGTGTTCGCCCGCGGCCTTGGCGTGGTGGAGGCGTGTAGATGGAGAACTCGGAAGACTCCGGAGACACAATCCCGCCTTTCCGCACCTCGGGGGAGATGGAGAACGGGATTGTGTCTCCCGGACGTGTCTGGTCAGAATCAGAAGTGATGCACCAGGCGCACGCCAAAGCGCTGCCCTTCGGAGCGATTTTCGGCGCTGGTTTCAAAGTAGACATTGGCGAACAGGTGCGTGTCCTGCGAGAAGCTGTAGAGGGCGCCGGGACCGATGCCCAAGACCTGCTCCTTGGGATCGCCCGCGGTCGTCACCCCGCTATCCTCGGAACTGGATATCTGCTTGAGGAAGTAGCCATTGATGCCGGCACGCAGTTTCTTGGGCATTAGCTCGTAGCCGGCCGCAAAGTTCGCATGAATGGCCTGGCCCGCCTGGTGGTTGGTGTCGTTGTTCTCAGCATTCCACAGGTAGTGCACACGCCAGGACGCGGTCAGCTTGGGGCTGAAGAAGTACGTTCCTGCCCAATACGGGTTGAACGAGAAGAAGTTGCTGCCCGGGTTGAGCATCTTGGTGTTGTCATACTTGCCAGTCGGCAGGAGCATTTGCAGCTCGACGCGATGCATGAATTTCGGGCCGTTCTCGCCCATGATCGGGTCCCACTGCAGATAGGGGCCGACCAGGATGTCGCCCATGCCTGCGCCGTTGTCGGGCACCGCCGCCACGGCATCGAGGCTGACGATCGGGACGATCACATCAAGACCCCACTTGCCGCCGAACAAGACCTTCTGATCGGACTGATAGAGGAACTGGTTGAGGCTGACCCACACGTTCAAGTCCGGATCGATTGCCGGGCCGTCCGCAAGCTTGTCGGCCGTGTAGTATTGGATGTACTCGGCGAAGTAAAAGCCCGGACCGGCCGGCGGGCCGCCGTCCAGAAAGCTGGTGAAGCCGAGATTGACCGAGGGCTGGTCGAAGGCGGCAACCGGCGTCGCCAGGAGGGCCGCGAGCAACAAGCAGGCGGTCGGCAGAAGACAGTGACAACTTTTCATAGTGTACCTCCTAAATGGAACCACAATAGGCCGTTTGTGCCTGTCCCTTTCACAGGCGACATCTCTATAACCCCAATCGGCTAACGGGTCATTTTATTTCCAGTCATTTTTCCGTCAGTTTGCCGACGGGAACGCCCACGGCGGCCCTTGTGACATGTGAATTGCACTGTGCGATCCCGGAACCTTCAAGCTGGGTCTTTCCGCCGGTCGCGTTGCCGGGTATAGTCCTTGGTCAGATAAGAACGGCCCCGACAACGTTCATAACGACGTCGGCCGGCCGCACGAACCCAATGCCGAAAAGGAATCTGGAAATGGCGAAGAACAGCACCGTCTATGTCGATCAGTTGAAGCACCACGTCGGGCAGGAGGTCACCCTCAAGGGCTGGCTGTACAACAGCCGGGCCAGCGGCAAGATTCAGTTCCTCATCATCCGCGACGGGACGGGGCTATGCCAGTGCATTATCGAGAGAGGCAACGTCCCCGACGAGCTTTTTGACCGCATCAAGCACCTCGGGCAGGAATCGTCACTGGCGGTAACCGGCACGGTCCGCGCCGACGAGCGCAGCATCGGTGGCCACGAGCTGGCCGTGACGGATGCCGAAGTGATCTCGCCCGCGGAAGGCTATCCCATCACGCCGAAGTCCCACGGCGTCGATTTTCTGATGAAGCACCGCCACCTGCACTTTCGCTCGCAGCGGCAATGGTGCATCGGCAAGGTCCGCCACACCGTGGTCGATGCGATCCGCCGCTTCTTCAACGACAACGGCTTCGTCCTGATCGACACGCCCATCTTCACGACCGTCGTCGGCGAGGACCAAACCTCGCTGTTCGAGGTAGACTACTTCGGCCGGCCCTTGCACCTGACCCAAACGGGCCAGCTCTACCTCGAATCGGCGGCGATGAGCTACGGGCGGGTCTACTGCTTCGGCCCGACCTTCCGCGCCGAGAAGAGCAAGACCCGCCGGCACCTGACAGAGTTCTGGATGGTCGAGCCCGAGGTAGCGTTCATCGACTTGGCCGACCTGCTCGAATTAGCCGAAAACTTCGTCACCTACATTGTCACGCGCGTCCTGCAGGACAACCACAGCGAGCTGGAAAGCCTCGGCGCCGACTTAGCGATGCTCGAACGCATCCAACCGCCCTTCTATCGCCTGACCTATACTGAGGCCGTGGAAATCCTCAAAGGCCCCAAGACCAGAGAGTTCCTCGCACAGGATCTGGCCGATATGCACAATGAGAAGCAGCAGACAGAGAACCGCATCGCCGAGTTGGAGCAGCAGCAAGGCGGACAGATCAAGCAGTGGCAGAAGGACAAGATCGCGGCCGAGCTGATCGAGTTGCACAGCGCGCTGGCAGAACTCGACACGCGGATCGAGAACAACCCGACGCACGCGCAACTGGCCGCCGAGTTCAACTGGGGTAAGGACCTCGGCGGCTCCGACGAGACGATCATCTCGCGGATG
>CAZGRF010000052.1:0-13600 GCA_964527825.1 uncultured Pirellulales bacterium | reverse complement strand
CGCCGGAGGCTGGAGAGGAGCGCCAATGAGAGTCAAAGACATCGCAGCCGTGGTCGAGCAGATCGCGCCGCTGGGGTTGGCCCAAAGCTGGGACAATGTAGGCCTGCTGGTGGGCAACAGCGAGCACGAGTTGAGGACCGTGCTCCTGACGATCGACGTGACAAAGGCGGTCGTCGCCGAGGCCAGGAAGCTCAAGGCCGACCTGATCCTCAGCTATCATCCCGTCATCTGGGACGGTCTCAAACAGGTCCTCGCTGAGGGGCCGACCCGCGTCGTCTATGAATTGATCCAGTCGGATATCGCGGTCTTTTCCATCCACACCGCCCTGGACGTCGTTGCCGGAGGGGTCAACGACGCCCTGGCGGAGATGCTGGGCATCAAGGACGCCAAGCCTCTCGGTGACTATGTCGAGTACACGCCTCAAGAGAACTGCAAGCTGGTCGTCTTCGTGCCCGTCGATGCGGCGGACAAGGTGGCAAACGCCCTCTTCGCCGCAGGGGCAGGGATCATCGGCAACTACCAGAATTGCAGTTTTCACACCGATGGCACCGGGACTTTCTTGCCGATGCGCGGGGCGAAACCAACTATCGGCCGCCAAGGGAGATTCGAGGCGGTCCCGGAGAGGCGATTGGAAACGATCGTGCCCACCGCCAAGCTGGATGCGGTCGTCGCGGCGATGAAAGAGGCCCATCCCTACGAGACACCGGCATTTGACATTCTCAAGCTTTTCGGGTATGGAAACACGTTCGGATTGGGCCGGATCGGCCGGCTGGGCCAGCCGGCGAGGGTCGTGCAGCTCGTCCAGCAGATCAAGCGGCGGACGGGAGCCAAGGCGGTCGGCTTGGTGGGCGACCCGAACAAGCTGGTCAAGACCGCGGCGGTCTGTGCCGGAACCTGCGGCTCTATCATCAACGCCGTAATCGCCGGTGGCGCCGACCTGTACCTGACAGGCGAGCTTCAGCACCATCGAGCGCTGGCCGCTCAAGAGGCCGGACTGACGTGCGTCTGCCTGAGCCACACGGTCTCCGAGCGGTTCATGCTCAAGAAGCTGGCTGCCCGCTTGAAGGGCTTGATGAAGGACGTGACAATCAAGGTCAGCAAGAAGGACGCGGACCCATTCACATGGAAGAGTATATGACGCAACAGCCACAAGAGATATCGGCCGACATCGAGGTCGAACTGGAGACCGGCTCCCAAGCGCTCGACGCCCAACCTGAAGAGCAAGAGACGGAGGAAGCCGCACCCGTCCCGGCGGACGAAGACCAGGAGACAATCGAAGTCGAGTTCTCCGTCGAGGGTGTCGGCGAAGCGAAAGCTCAGGAGGAAGACGCCGGGCCGGAGATCGAGCAAGAGACTCCGACCATCGAGTCGGTCATTGAGGCGGTTCTGTTCGCCAGTGATGAGCCGCTGACCGACAGCCGGCTGGCGAGCATCGTCGAGACGACCGCCAAGCAGGTGCGCGAGTGCATCGAGAGCCTCAACGAGAAATACCGGGAGAATCACAACGCCTTCCGCATCGAGTCCATCGCCGGGGGCTACCAGATGCTCACGATGAGCACCTATAACAACTGGCTGAAGAAGATGCTGCGCGCCCGCAGTGACAGCAAGCTCAGTCCCGCCGCGATGGAAACGCTCGCCATTATCGCGTACAAGCAGCCGGTGATCCGGGCGGATATCGAGGCCATCCGGGGCGTGGCCGTCGGGGAAGTCATTCGCAGTCTCATGTACAAGGGCTTGGTCAAGATCGTCGGGCGGGCGGAGATTCTCGGTCGGCCGATGCTGTACGGCACGACCAGGAGATTCCTGGAGGTGTTCGGCCTCAATTCGCTCAAAGACCTGCCCAAGGCGGAAGAGCTCAAGAAACCCGACTGAGACCCGCCGGACACGCTTTTCGATCTCACCGAGGGATCGGCCATGGGCCAAAGAGGCCATCAATTCAGCACCTTTGCCGGGGTGTTCACCCCGTCGATCCTCACGATCCTCGGCGTCATCATGTTCCTCCGCGCCGGCTACGTCATCGGCCAGGCCGGCATCGTCAATACCCTTCTGATTCTTCTGGCCGCCGAGGCGATCTGTCTGCTGACGGCGCTCTCCATGAGCGCCATCGCCACGAACACACCCGTCTCCGGCGGCGGAGCGTACTTTCTGATTTCGCGCGCCCTGGGTCCGCAGTTCGGCGGCGCAATCGGCCTGGCTCTGTTTCTGGCCCAGGCGCTTTCCGTGCCGTTTTACATTTTGGGTTTCACCAATTCCGTGGTGTCCAGCTTCCCGAGCCTGAGTTCGTGGTTTGTGGTCATCGCGCTGGGCAGCGCGATCGTTCTCTTTCTCGTGAATCTGGTCAGCTCGGGAGCAGCGATTCGCTTCCAGTACGTGGTAATGACATTGCTGGCTTTGGCGATTGCCTCGTTTCTCTCCGGTGCGCTGATTCGCTTCGACCCGGTGACATTCCGCGCCAATCTCGGTCCGGCCTACACCAAGCCAACCATCGGCTTCTGGACGGTGTTCGCCGTGTACTTTCCGGCGGTCACGGGCATTCTAGCGGGCGTCAACATGTCGGGAGATCTGAAGGACCCCGCCAGGTCGCTGGTGCGCGGCACGATGGCCGCGATTGGCGTGGGTCTCATCGTCTACCTGCTCGAAATCGTCCTGTGCGGCGGTTCCCAGCAGCGAACTGATCTCGTGGACAAGCCGTTCGAGATGCTCGTGAGCAACGCCCTGTTCGGTACGGGATTCCTGGTGATCGGCGGAGTCTTCGCAGCCACCGTCTCTAGCGCCGTAGGGTCATTCCTCGGCGCCCCGCGCGTGTTGCAGGCGTTGGCGCGCGATCGGATATTCCTGTCTCTGGGTCCCTTCGGCCGGGGCTCGAAGGACAAGGACGAGCCGCGCATCGGCCTGGCGCTGACGCTGGGCCTGACGCTGCTCGTCATCGTGCTGGCCGGCGGTCAGACCTCTATGGGCGCGTTCGACGTGATCGCCTCGATCGTCACAATGTTCTTCCTGTGCACCTACGGCATGATCAACCTGGCCGCCTTCGTGGAATCGTTCGGGGCCAACCCATCATTTCGGCCGAAGTTCCGCTGGTTCCACTGGAGCACATCCTTGCTCGGCTTCATCGCATGCCTCGGGGCAATGGCACTGGTCGATCCCTTGGCAGCCCTGGCCGCCGTCCTTGTCATCGGGGGCATCTACGCGTTCCTGAGCCGCCGCGTGTTTCAATCCGCCTTCGGCGACGCGCGTCGCGGTTTTCAATATGCCCTGGCGGTACGCACGCTGCAGAAGCTGCGCGGCATGGCTCCGCACCCTAAGAACTGGCGTCCCACGTTCCTGGTCATGGCGGGCAACACGCAGACGCACATGACGCTGATCAAGTACGCCACCTGGATGGAGGGCGGTCGCGGCTTGGTCACCGCCGCCCAGGTTATCTCCGGTGACCTGGAGACCTTCGCCGGACGCGTCGAAAGCCTGCGCTCGGCGATGGACACCTTCCTGAGAAACAACGCGTTGGCCGTGTTTCCCGAGGTTGTCTTTGCCGAGGATGTCGATGAAGGCATTCGCACACTGGCCCAAGCCCATTCCATCGGCCCGCTCAAACCGAACACGGTGCTGTTCGGGTGGCCGCGCAGCGCCGAGCGTGCGGAAGCAATGTTCCGGCATGTCTGGAATATCAGCGCGCTGGGCAAGAGCGTCGTCATCGTCGTAGACAAGGGGCTGCCTTCGGAGTACCGGAGCCGGCGGCAGATCGACCTGTGGTGGCGAGGCCAGCAGAACGGCTCATTGATGGCGACGCTCGCGCACCTGCTGACCCAGAACTGGGAATGGCGCGACAGTCACGTCCGAGTCCTCCGGGCGATTCGCGACCCCGCCGGCTTCGAGTCGTCGCGCGAGGCCATTCAGTCGCTGATCGAGGCGGCTCGGATTCGAGCGGAGGCGGAGGTGATCGTCTCGACCGATCCGTTCCCGGAAGTGTTCCGGCGTCACTCCGGCCAGGCCGACGTCGTCTTCCTGGGCATGCAGCCCTCCGAAGAAGAAACGCACGCCGACTTGTACCGTCGCCTCAGCAACCTTCTCGAGCCCATGCCCACCACCATCCTGATCCATTCCAGCGGCGAAGCCGACGTGTTTGCCTGATGCGCCGTGGAGACGCAAGATGTTGCGTTTCTACGGGCACCAGGGCAGCGCCTCCGCATCGGGCCCTACAGCGTAGGATGGACGCGGGTGTTCGGCATTGAAGACGTACAGGCTCTCCTTGGGCTCGATCACGACCGGGCTCTCGTCGATCCGCCCGTCGCGATCTATCACGTCCGCCAGCGACAGCCCGAGATGCTTGGCGAGGAACTTGTAGGCGCCGACGCGCTTGGACCAACCGTAATCGTGTCCCTCGTCAGGCAGGTGCAGATTCGCCACGCGATCTTCGGCCCGGTATAGGCGGTACACGTTGCGGACGTACGCGAACTCAACCCTCGGAACGTTCTTCGTCCAATCGGCCCCGTCGGAGATAATCAGTTGGGGGCGTGGCGCCGCCAGTGCGGCGATTTCGGCGTTGTTTGTCTCGTGCGTGCGGCTCTTGTGGATGGGCATGCCGCTCTCGCAGACGCAACCGCCAAAGAAATGGGCCGAGACCATCACGACCGGGACCGAGACAGCGATGCGGTCATCCACCGCGGTGAGCAACAACGTCTGGGTCCCGCCGCCGGAAGCTCCCGTGACAGCGATGCGCTCTGGGTCCACCTCTTTGAGAGAGGTCAAGAAGTCAATGGCACGGATGCAGTTCCAAAGTTGCAGCTTGAGGACCTTGGGCCGCTTGTGCTCCCAGCCGGCATTGGCCCAATCGCCGTAACCGACCATGTCGATCGCGAGCACGACGGCGCCCATGCGAGCGAACGTGGCGCAGCGTTTCTGCATGTCCGGCCGGAACCGCCCGTAGTTATTGGGGTCGCTCCAATGCCCGTGCGTACAGAGCACTCCGGCAAACGGCCCGGTGCCGACGCTCGGACGGTACAAGTTGCCGGTCACAAAGACACCCGGCAAGCTCTCAAACGCGACGTTTTCGACTGCGTAGCCCTCGTATTGTCGCTTGCTGTGAATGATCGGGTTCAAGAGGCACTTCTTCGGCAACGGCCACAGACCCGCGCCCCGAAGGATCCCCTCGCGAATCCCGCGGGCCCGTTCCTGCCATTCGGACCGCGTCGAATACGTTCGGGCAAATCGTGCCAGTTGGGCCTTCGCTTCTTCCTCGCTCTGGTAGTTGCCCACACAAAGCAGCGGTTCGCCTGCCTCTTGCGTCGTCGTGACGAACGCACGGTCGCAGGACAGTGACACTGTTAGGAGCAGACACAACAGAATGTATTGGACGGTCTTCTGCACGGTGCATCTCACTCGAACCGCAGCGCGGCCTTCCCGCTCGCGAAGCACATCTCGTGCGGGCATCAGCATCAGTCTACCGGCCAAGGCTGGGTCTGTCCACCATATCCGCGCAGCGACGACTGCGCTCGCACGATGCCCGCGACGTGGAGACACGCTGACACCACGGCGCCGCGGTCCTACTACGCGCGTCGTGATGCATAGATATCAGGGAGTCGGGTATGAACAAATGCATCTGCCAAACGAAACAGGAAATGGCCAATGCTACCGCTCACGACGCTGTCGGCCGGCATAACGAGCGGTGGGAAACCTTCGCAAAGGCATTTCAGGCGCAAGGCGGAACCGTCTGCGATGTCACCGCTTCGGACGGAGACAGGATCGTCGCGGCGCCGGATTCGTGTGACGGATTGAACGACGGCGACGCGCCGCGCTCAACCACGACGTACGCCTAGAATTGACGACGTACGAGAATCAGGGTCTGCCGGGTGTGGGACTCGAAGACCGCCAGCTCTCCGGATACGTCCAAGTCACGGCTGGGGCGGTCACGTCTCGAATCACCAGAGCCTGGCCGCCGCCGTCCGTAGTCGGATACCAGTTGTCGGCGTATTCAAAACGCATGATCGCGGCCTCCAGCGGTGCGGCCAGCTTCAAGACCAACTGCTCGCCCTTGTCGCCCAGACGCCCGGTGTACCCGCCGGCGACGGGAGCATCCGTCCCATAGGTCGATTGAAATGCCGCCAAGTCGCCGACCACGAGCATGTACCGGCCGGGATCCAGCGTCATCTGGGGGAAGGTAAAGTGAATGCCGTCCGTGAAGCGAACACCCGTCAAGTCGAGCGGCTCGCTGCCGATATTCTGCAACTCGACGTAGTCAAACGCATCGCCGCCTTCGGCGTGGTACATCAACTCCGTAACGCGCAGGTCGGCGAGCAGGGCGAGCTCGTTGACGTATGGGTATGGGACCTGAGCCGTTTGCGCGATGGCACCCTCCAGCATTGCCGAGATCAGAAAATCGCTGCTGGTCGGCGAGACATTCAGGCCCTGGATCGCCAGCAGGTTGTCCCCCGCGCGCAGCAATCCCACCTCACTCATAAGGTCGAAGACCACATCGAATGTCCCGCCCGCAGCCTCGTGATCGTTGTCGGCTTCCGAATCCCATTGAGGCGTGCCCGTCAAACCTACACGACCAATCTCCGTGCCGTTGAGATACGCGACGAAGCCGTCATCATAACGCACGCTCAACTGCAACCTGTCCAGACTGCTCAGAACGTCCTGGCTCACCTGGAATGGAATCCGCACGTAGCAGGTCGTGTTTCGTCCGTACATTTGGCCTTCCAGGTCCAGGCCAATCAGGTCCTCGTAGCCTGTGCTTCGCTCGTACCCGACTCCTCCGGGAGCCCCTGTAACGCTCAGCCAACTCGAATCATCGAACGCCACGTCCGTCTTCCAGTTCTCTCCCACCTGGCCGGCCGAAGTCGGCACGATGGCCCGCTTGGGAGCATCTTCCGCTATCAGGCTGACAGAGGTAACTGTTGTCTCCGCCGTCTTGGGATTCGACAAGCCGGGGGTTGGCAGCACCGAATACTCCAGGCGGCCGGCGCCGTCGCCGGACCGCCCTTGCGAAACGTCGGGCGTCTGAGGCCCGAAGAGCACCCAGTCGATCGGACGCAGGTCGGGGCCGAACAGGCCCAGGGCCTCGCCGTCGGGCGACAGCCTGAGGTTGGCATGACCCGGGATGTCCCGGCCGTCGGCGGTGAAGACCACAAAGCCGCGCCCCGCGATGAAACTCAAGGGTCTTACCTGGTGCACGTCAGGCTTACCTGTCGGATTGTCTGTAAGATAGAATCCACCGATATCGACAGGCCAGGCAGAAGGACTGTAGAGTTCGACAAAGTCGTGGTCGAAGAGCACCTCTTCGGCCGCGAGCCACTCGTTGATCTTGACCATGTCCGGGTCGCCCAAAGGGGCAGCGACGTTGTCCTGTCCGGGGGTCGGAACCGTCGGATGCCACTGACCATCGTAACCCGTCCGGCCGATAGACATATCCGGCAGTTGGTGACCGAATGCGACGGAATCGACGAGAACGCCTGCGCGATCGTGCAGATACACCGCGTCACCTTCGGCATTGAGAGCGAAGCCCAGATGGAAACCCGAAGTCGCGGCATTCGCATCGGCAAACACGACCAGGTAGCTTCCCGGGTCCATCGTGACCCCTGTCGGGAATACGAACTTGTCAGGTTGCTGCGGATCGTCGCTGAGCATCATCCCGGCCAGATCCAGCGCCGTCGGTCCATCGTAGTACAACTCGACAAGATCGGGGAAGGTCCCGTCGTGATCGTACGCCGTGTCGTTGATCGCGAGCACCTCATTGATGACCAATCGATGCGAGGTGACATCCACCGTCCAGGTGCGAGACGCGTTCGGCTGCTCCTGCCAGCGACCCGCGGAGTTCTTGCCGAGCGCGTAGACCGTGTAGGACTGCCCATCATTCAGGCCGGTCAGAGCTATCGGCACATCCACGGAGCGTTCTTCGCTCCAGGGACCGTTGGGATCGTTCAGGCTGTACATGTAATCCGTGATGCCGGGACCACCAACCGTCAGCAGCGCATCCGTCCGATACGTGATAGGGGCAGGCTCGCCGGAGACGGCAGCACCGCTGGGAACGTAGGCGCCCATGTCGAGACCCCACAGTCCCGTGCCGCGTCCGGCCGATATCGACCGCAGATGGAAGTCATCGGGACCGGCGAACAGCGGATCGGCATCAACGCTGCCCTGTCCCAGATAGTCCCACTGGGCCGGCATGATCGAGTTGTCGATGGCAAGCTCGGCCGGTCCGTAGGCAGGCAGGGGATCCTGGAAATAATCCTCGAACAGTGCCGCGTTGTTCCAAAAGATGCTGTTGGCGATGTAGGCGCCTTTGCCGGGTGTCCGGGGCGGATTGCGCTCGGGCTCGCCAAAGTTCACGGCCGCCAGCGCGCTGTTGACAAACGTGTTGTTCTCGCCCCGGAGAAAGCAGTCTTCCTTAAGCAGCACGCCGTGGTCGTTGTTGACGAAGAGGTTCCTGGCGGCCACGATCTGAGATGAATAGCCGCTGTCCTGGCCGGTGGCGATGCCGTTGGAGCTGCTGTCGCTGGTGGACGCGTGATGGAAGTTCGCGAAGACTGTACCTTCGATGTGAGCGTCTGTCCCATCCAGGTCCAGCGCATCGTCGCTGCCTCCATGAAAGACGCTGTCGTAGATCTGGAGAATGGGTCCGGGACGCCGGCCGCCGGTGAAGTCAATGATATCGTTGTAGCCGGTCGCGGTGCCGAACGTACATCGCTCGAAAACCAGAGATTCACTTCCCGTTAGTCCTACGCCATGCAAAGGCTCGGTGCTGCCGATCGATGGGAACACTGAGTCGCGCACCATCACCGTAGGGTGATCGAGGTTGAGCACTTCCGTGTTGGTTCCGCTCCATGTCACGTGGTCGAACAGGACCCAGGAGTGCTGGACATCCGTCGATGTGCCCAGGCCGTCGCCGTACTCGATATCGACGTAGCCCAAGCGATTCTCTTCCAGCGTGTGGTTGAAGTTCACACCACTCCATCGAAATCCGCTGCCCGGAACAGCCGTGAGGCGAATGTGCTGGTACGGCGCTCCCTCCGCCACCAGCCGGCCGCCCTGCTGGACCGTGATCCCTGCACCCGCCGCGAAGAACAGCGTCGCGCCCGGCTCTATCGACAGCGTGACGCCGGCAGGAACGAGAAGGCTGCCGGTCACATACCAAGGCCCCGACGGCGCATCCAGCGTCATGTCAGTCGCAAGAGCACCTGAGATTTCGGACATGTCACCGTCATTGTAGAGGACGTCGATATGTCCCTGATCGACCTGTTCCCCCGTGCCCTGCGGGCCCGAGAATGCTTGCACAGAGACGCGGTTGATGCCCGGTGACAGAGTCACCCCGGCCGGAGCCAACGACCAGTAGCCGTCCTGCGGAGACCACCGCGCGAGCTGACCGTTCACCAGGACCGACTGAGTCCGGATCGCGTCGGCAGTTCCGCGCACGTCACCGCCGGATATCGTCGAGGCAGTTGCGTTGTAGTAGCCTGCACTGAACGGCAGATCGCTGTCGGTGCTGAAGGTCGTGGGTATCACCGAGAGCACATAGGCTGTGCGGGCGGTCATGAAGGCTTTCATGGCGTCGATGGTCGGCTGCGGAACCCAGCCACCGAGCGCTTGATCGATGAGCGGATCGAACTGCACCGGCGCGAACACCGTCTCGGCGAGGTCTTTCAGTTGAGCGTAGTAACGCGGCACAAATTCCGGATGTGTCAGAAACCGCCTTATGACCGGAAGGCTGTCGATTCTGCCCTGGAGCCAGATGGACACGTTCGGATCGGACGCCTTCAGAATGTTGTCAAGGCCGGTATCGTACGGCAGCAGGATGAAACGCGGGTCTTCGAGGCCGCGATAGAGGTAGTAGTCATCGCCGTACCCGTTGCTGAGATTCGTCTCATTGTTGACGATCATCGCCTGAACGGCAAACCAGCGCAGCCATTGATCGACGTTGACGATGTTCTGCACCTCCTGCACGTACGTGCTGTCCGGCGACTTGTCGAGCACGCGGGTCAACTCCACCAAGTCGGACCAATCGTTAAGGGCTGCGTTGGAGGTCTTGCTATACCAATCCGGCCGGTAGTACAGAGCGGGATCACTGCCAAGATACTTCAACTCGCAATGCCACGAATTGCTCAGGCAGCGATACAGGTTGCCCTCGCTGTCGTCGGGCAGGTGTTTGTCGGCCCAGTCGCTGTCGTAGACCTCGATGTGGACATACGAACCGTACATCCGCCCAGGATCACTGACAGACAGGTTCTGGCCGTTGACCCGGACCTGAACGCGTCTGGCGTCCTGCGTGGGCATGTCACACGCCTGGAAGATCGCGTAGGCAAGATACTGGAGATACGTGTACTTACTGTTGATGTTGACTGCCGAGACGCCTTTCCAGAGCCGGTCGTCCGGGAAGTTCACGCGGTAGTTGTTCGGCGGCGGCGTTCGCGAGCCCTTGCCGCGATTGCGAATGCCGACGTTGTAGCGCAGCCGCACGCCGTCTCCGTCAACGCTGATGAACGTGCCGTTCATCTGTGCGCGGGAGTATGCGTCGTTGCTGTGGTTGCCGATGTAGGCCAGCCGCCCGCGCTCCATCTCCGTCATGACCATGTAGTACAGCGGCTGACCGCCGATGGTCCAGTAGGTGTCGGGGTTGAACGCGGCGTCCACGCGGTACAAAGCGTTCGTCACCTGCTGGGGTTGGCCGTCAACCAGACTCGGCGCGGGCCACGTGCGGACTTGGCCGTCATCGTCTGTCGCTTCAACATAGAATTCGATGATGGCGCCATGCGGATGCGGAGGAATCTCTGCGCCGTACAAACCGTCGCCGGCTCTGCCGTCGCTGTGGACCCCGTCATCGAACATGTCCACAACGGTGAAATCACCCGCGTCTGCCCAGGGATAGCTATCCAAATTGACGTAGGTAGTGTGATCGATGCGATAGCGCAGCCGGACGGCCAGATTCTGGACCGACTCGTCAATCACCTTGGCAGTGACCAGTACGGGATCGACAGGCCCCGGGACGGGCGGGGTATGCTGCACGTCCGCGATGATGGGAGCGATGTTGCCGCTGGCGGTGGAATTGACCCGGCCGGGTGTGCCGCCGACCGGATCGCTGGCCGCCCAGTTCTGGCCATACTCGTTGGGCATGGTGGGATCGACCAGCTCCAGCGACCTGCCGACGCCGTCGTGGTCGTTGCGCCATTCCCAACCCCGATGGTTGTAGTCCACCGGGCCCAGCTCGCGAACACCCCAGTCGCCGTTGTCGGCATAAGGCACTTCGTCGATCAGATCATCTGCGGCGTCGCGCAGCTCGATTGTCTCGCCCGAATCGCTCAACCGGCCCTCCCAGCCGCCAACGACATTGCCGACGCCCGGATACGCCGCCTCGAAGACGTTCACGTCGGCCGCCACGACCAGATATGCGCCCGCTTCCAGGACGACATCGGGAAAGGTAAACGCGACCCCGTGCGCAAGCTGCCAACCCACCAGACTGACGGGCGCACCGCCCTGATTGAACAACTCGATGTATTCCGCCGCCGGGTCCTCGGCCTGCAAAGACTCAGAATAAGGGTGGTACATGATCTCATTGATCACGATGCCGGTGCCCGGCTGCTGGTTCGGCCCGCTGGGGGTCGGCGTACTCAAAACTTGCCAGGTCGGCCCCGCGTCGGGCCAGCGGCCATACGAAACATCGGCTGTCTGAGCGGGGAACACAACACTGTCGATGAGGCCCTGATCGGCCGCATAGAGACCCACCGCTTCGCCGCTGCCACTCAGTTTGAAGCCGGCGTGCAAAGGCCCCTCGTTCGGTTCCTCGTCCGCCCAGACTAGCGCATAGCCATGCGGGGCGACTGTGGTCACGGCCGGCGAACCAAGGGGGACTTGCCACTTCGTGGGATCGGATAGCCTGTCCGTGAGGTACATGCCGCCCATATCCACCGCTTGGCTGGTGGGATTGTAGATCTCGATCCAGTCGTCATCGTCGCCGGCCGGATCCCGAACAGAGCCGCTGTTTGCGGCCATAAGTTCATTGATGACAAGAGGTTGCCCCCAGACCAGGTCCAGACAGGGAGCAAGCAGCAGAACCTGCGCGAGCACGACAACAGAGGTGCGCATTGTTGAACATATCCTCCTGAACCGCCTGGCCCTCAGACCAAGCTCGTGATACGGCCATCCCGTCCCCCCCCAACGAAGAGCGGACAGAGCCAATACATAGGCTAACGAAAAGAAGTCCAAAAGTCAATGTCGAACTCCGGGTTCGGCCGTCGCACGGCCTTGGCAAGATTTTACCAAAAAATGGACTTGCCAGTCGGCTTGCACCAAGGTAAAATAGGTTAGTCCGTCGCCGAACGTATCCTCTCAAGCCACGTGACCGTACGATGCTCCCAGAAGGGAGAAGGAGGTTGCAGTGAGACCGAAACGACAAGCTTTCACACTTATCGAGCTACTGGTTGTCATTGCCATCATTGCCATCTTGATGGCCGTGATGATGCCCGCCCTGCAGCGGGTCAAAACGCAAGCTCAGGAGATGGCCTGCCGATCCAACCTCCGCCAGTATGGCCTGGCGCAGACCATGTACGTGGACGACTACGACGGCAGGTACCCCAGCGCATGGACATCGCTGGTAGCAACCGAACGCCCCGTGGCCGGGTACGAGCGCTATTGCCGGTGGCACGATCCGCGCTATCCGGCCGACGGACCTTTCTGGCCATACCTGTCCGAACCGAAGTGCCATCTGTGCCCGACGTTCAAGAGTCTGGCCAAAACCATGGGCCACCTGCATCCGAATCACGTGGCCTCCAATCCCATTGTCCCCTACTACAGCTACAGCATGAATGCCTTCCTTGGTCCCGGCAACTGGGGGACGCAATACGGCGGGGGGGCAGTCAAGTTATCCGACATCACCCGCACCAGGTCCGAGGTGTTCTTCTTCTCCAGCGAGAACATGTGGACCAGGCCCGGCTGCCCCAATGTCCTCAACGACAACGCCTTATGTCCCAATGGCACCGACTGGATGGGCACCTTCCACGGCGCCAAGCAAGGTGACTGGAACGGCGGGACCGTCAATGCCGTATTCGTCGACGGGCATGTCGAGAAGGTCAAGTCCGCACTCGGGAATGACGCGGCCGATACCTCCGAGATGGAGTTTTTCCGGTTCGAGAAGTTCGGCTGGCCGAACAGGAAGAAGCCCACTGGCTTGTGACAATCGGCGAAATCATCGCGACAAGCTCGCGTTCGGTGCCGCTTGGCTCTCAATCGTCTTGCCGGCGGGCGCTCACAAGACTAGTGATGGCCGGTGACATTAGCCTACCGGGTCACTCGACCAGGTAGGGCTCTTCTGGCAGCTTGCGAAACCCGATGTTGCCGTACGGGATCGGATTGCCATGATCCCGCAAGACAATCGGTCCGTCGCCGTGGATGCTGTACCTCGCCTTGGTGCCATGGGCGCCGGCACCTTTGATCTCCAGGTTGTTGCGCACGCAGACGCCGTTCTGGAAGACTGGGATGCGGGCCTTGCGCATGCAGTTTCCCTGGCCGTCGGTGTAGGTCTGGTTGGTCGCGTAGTCGTCATCGGTGCAGGAGTCGAGGCCCTGCAGTGCGCAGCGGCCCATCAGTAGCGCGCCGCTGGTGCGGCGGTCCTGTG
>CAZGRF010000051.1:0-13607 GCA_964527825.1 uncultured Pirellulales bacterium | reverse complement strand
GTGTTGGGCGATTTGCTGCTCGGTCAGGGTCCTGGGGTACACGGTCGTGACATCGGAGCGGACGATCTCAAGGGCGTCACGAAGTCTAACGAGGGCCACGCCCGTGATGACCCGGTGCGGAGAACTGAAGAGCTTCCGCGTGATGCGCTCGGCGTCGGCGGCATCGGCCGGCTTGCCGAAGATCTCGCCGCCGGAATCGACTACGGTGTCAGCGCCGATGACCAGGCGGTCGGGGTAGCGCGGGGCAACGTCGCGGGCCTTGGCCAGCGCCAGGATTTCGGCATGTCGGACCGGGCTGTAGTCGTCACTGGGGAAGGCCGACTCATCGACATCAGGGACAACGATCTCGAACGAATAGCCCGCCTGAGTTAGAAGGTCCCTGCGGCGTGGCGAGCCGGAGGCGAGAATGAATTGTACAGTTCTGGATTCACTCATGGTGTTTGCAGTGCGCCCGCAAGGGCGTGGAAAGCCGCGTACTTGGAAGAAACGCCGTCCGGCGTCACGACAAACGAGCGACACAACCGGACAGCGTCCGGACTAACGACGCACCAGAGCATACTCGCTGTCGTCGTCGCGGGCAACAGACAGGCCGCGCACGGCGCGCCGGCAGAAGGCCAGGTACTCGCGCTCCAGACGGTCCATATCCGTTCCCACGTAGCGGCCGAAGAGCTGCGGCCCGACAATCCGGTTCCAGTCGATGGTGCGAGGAAGGTTCCTGTCCGCGGCTGTCACACGCGCGGATTCATCCAGAGGCCACTCGCCCCGCAGGCCGTCCCACAACAGGCGACGGTAGAGAGGCAGAAACCTGCCGTAGTCGGACTCACGCAGGAAACGCACCAGCGCGTAGGACTGACTGTAGAACGCCATCACGGCTTCGGCCTGGTCCGAAGCCAGCACCTCGCCCGGACTGGTGGCGACCAGCTCTCGCAAGGGGATTACCTCGCCCTTGTCCAGGGTCTCGCTCAGAGCACCGAGTCGCGGGAGATTCGCAGCCGGACTGAAGGTGAAGATGCCGTTCTCGTAGACGCTCGACTCGAACTGCATGGCGATGCCCTCATCCAGCCAGCTTGGCAGCCGATACGTGAAGTGCCGCGTGTTGAACTGATGCCAGCCCTCGTGGCCGAGGGCCGAGAGAGTGCGTTTGCGGCCGATGTCGTACACAACGCAGGCGCCCTTCAGATAGTAGGCGCCGCTCTTGATCTTGCAGAAGATGGGGGCCTGATCGCCCGCGAAGTCTCGCGTGAAGTCTTCCCACTGCTCCCTCGCGGCGAACAGATAGATCGTGAACTTGGTTGCCGTTTCAATGGGCTCAGACAACTGTTCGTTGTAACCCCGGTAGGCCGACTCGACGAAGCCGGGAACCGTGCGGAGCATCAGCGGCTCCAGTAGCGTCGTGAAAATCTCGTAGTGATCCGTGGTCAGTCTCAGGCCGGGGCCGTATTTGTTCTCCCAGACTTCCACCGACTCCAGGACGGGCGGCTTCTCGCCCTGCAGACGCCCCATCGTCGAGACGCGAGCATCCGTCGGCGAGAGTCGCGGCGCGCTCTCAGCGCGGTACGACTGCGAGCACCCCGCCAAGCATGACACCAGCAGCACAGTGGCCGCGGCGAGCTTCCAGACCATCGTTCCTCCTCCGTGTCCAATCCTTCTCAGTCACCCGGACAGGCGCCCTCGCGAGACGACTGCCTTCACCGTTTGCCGTCGCAGGGCAGACTACGACCCCGGCACCGGCTGCACCCCACCAAAATATAACAAATCCCGGCCCACAGCAGGCTATTTCCCCATTCTGGCGTTCGGGCGACCCCATAGCCCGATAATAGCGATGTTCTCTACCAGGAGGACACCTGGTCTCTCCCGGTGTCGTTGCGTGCGTGCGGCGGGAAGTGAGCGGTCGCGGTCTTGTCAGAGGTCCTTGAAGTCAGCCCCGAATACCTCGGCCGTAAAGAGATAGACCTCAGTCTCCGGGTCCTTCCAGGCGTCCTCGGGCAGTCCTGCTTTGTGCGAGCAGCAACAGGACAGGAACTCCTCCTTCGTCCAGCCGGTTTCGTCCACCACCTGTGGCAGAAAGCAGCCTGACGCAAATCCTTTCTTGATGTATATCCCGTCGGTCCCCAGCCGCAAGCTCAGGGGGTCATCGGTCTTCTCTAAGGGCGACAGAACGGAAATCTCAACGTCAAGATGCTCGAACTCACGGGGCAAGATGGGGTTGGTCAGAAAACGCGGGTCGCTCGTGGCGGATGCCTTGGCCATTTCGACGACGAGCTCTATCAGCGGCCTGTCCGAAGTGAACTGACCGATGCATCCCCGGAGTCGGCCGCAGTTCTTGAGCGTCACGAAACAGCCGCACGGTGCGTTCAACTCGGGGTCGTCAGAAGTCGGCGCCGGAGGCTGCCCGCCGGAGACAACCGCTTTGACCGTGTCTCGGGCCAGCTTGAGCAATGTGTGCCTCTGGGTATCGTTCATAGCACCCTGCGTCAAGTGCAAGACAGCCGAAGCGGGGCCATCAATGCATCCACTTTATCACTAGGACGCCGCCTATCAAGAGGACGATAAACGCCAGCGAGAACCAGTTGAAATACTTCTCGACCACGGGCCTGATCCGCTCTCCCTTCCAGCCCATCAGACCTGCGACCAGGAAGAATCGGGCCGACCGACTCACGGTTGACGCGATCAGGAACATGGGGAAATTGATGACCGCCACGCCAGCCGAGATAGTGCATACCTTATAGGGCAGAGGCGTGAAGCCGCAAGCGAAGACAATCCAGAAGTCGTACCTGTCGTACCAAAGCTTGAACTTGTCGAAATTTGCCTGGGTCAAGCCGATGCCGCCGAGATGGGCGTAGACCCACGGGCTGATCCCCGACCACAGAAACATCCCGATCAGGTAGCCGAGGATGCCACCCAGGACCGAGGCAAAGGAGCAGGCCAGGGCAAAACGCCGCCACTTGCGGGGCGCGCCCAAGGCCAGCGGCGCCAGCAATACATCGGGCGGAACCGGAAAGAAGCTCGACTCGGCGAAGCTCAAGATGAACAGGGCCGTCGCCCCGTGTCTGGTGTCGGCGAAGTGAATCACCCAATCATAGAGTCGCCGGTGCCAGTGCCACCAGGCCACGCCGTTTGCCGCACACTGTTCGTCCATAGTATCCTTCGCAAAGGGCCGCAACCCCCGATCCGGGTACTCAAGATAGGCTTCGACACGTATAATGTCAACAAACCGGTTCCGGGAATCGCCATCAGGCCCTGGATACACAGCACTTGTCCCGACAGGGGTTGGAACGCACCATGGCGCAGCCACAACAGTTCGAACACGTTGACGGGGGCCTTTCGGTCAGAGCTCCGGCGAAGATGAATCTGAGCCTGCTGATCTCCGGAAAGCGGCCCGACGGATTCCATGAACTCGAAACCGTTATGGCGAAGATCGATCTATACGATGAGCTGCTGATCCAGCGTGGAGACCGAACCGGCATCGAACTGCTGTGCCGGGGCCGCCACTGGGCGCCCGACGGCCCTGAGAATCTCGTCTATCGGGCAGCCGAAGAGGTCTTTCGCGCCTGCGGCCGGGCACACAATGTCCGGCTCACGCTCACCAAGAACATCCCCGCCGGCTCAGGACTCGGTGGAGCCAGCAGCGATGCCGCCGCGACTCTTGTGGGTCTGAACAAGCACTTCGACCTGCACCTGACCGACGTCCAACTGGCAGACATGGCAGCCCGACTGGGCAGCGACATTGCTTTCTTTCTGCACGGCCCACTGGCCTTCTGTACGGGAAGAGGCGAGAAAATCACAGAATTGCATACTGATTTCAGCTTCGCGGCCCTGTTGCTCCTGCCGGACGTAAACGTATCCACCAAAATGGTTTACGCCAACTACACTCACGACGCGCTACTCTACCGACAACTCAGCGAGCAGGTAAACAGCTATCTCCGCAATAATAGAGTTGATTTGGTGGCAAAGATGTGCGCAAATATGCTAAAAGGAAGCTGTTTCCGCCTTTTTGAAGAGCTGGGCGAACTGAAAGACGCGGTCGAATCGCTCGGCGCCGGGCCTGTCTGCCTTAGCGGCAGTGGCGCGGCGATGTTTGCGATTGCACGCGACGCCGATTCCGAGCGTCTTGAAACGCTGCGAGGCCAGATAGCGAGCAAGACCGGCTGCCGATGTATCGTTGTAAGGAGCAATAGCTGGTAGAGGCTTACGTGAGGCGAGACAATGGAGATCACCGACGTCCGAGTCAGGCTGGCGAAGAACAGGCACGACCGCTTGAAGGCATTCTGCTCTATCACCTTTGATGATGAATTCGTGGTCCGCGACATCAAGATCATTGAGAGAACGGACGGGTATTTCGTGGCGATGCCGTCGCGGAAGATGACCGACCATTGCGAGAAGTGCGGCAGCAAGAACCACCTCCAGGCCGGATTCTGCAACCAGTGCGGGGCCACGCTGCCCAAAGACCGCGGCAAGAAGGACACCAGGGGAAAGACGATACTCTACGCGGACATCGCCCATCCCACCAATCCCAGATGTAGGCAGCGTATTCAGCGTGAAGTCGTAGCCATGTTCAAGGAAGAGGTGGGGAGGTCGAAACAGCCTGGCTACGTGCCCGCTGAAATGGATGAGCCGGACGATGATGTCCCCGAAGTGATGCGGTAGCGGCAGGGTTGGAGCACGAAACTCCGGTATGAATCGGATGTCCCGGCTCTGCGTCTCCCGGGCCAATGGGCGTGCGGATCGTCGCGCCGTCGGATGCAGATCATATCTGAGTGGTCAGATCTTCCAACATCCTATCGAGGACCACATCGAGTCGCTCTACCAGATCGTACCTGCCTTCGGTGATTTGCCGGCGCAGACGAAGCACCTTCGCACGGCGGACTTCCGGCAAGCATGCAATGCTCTTGAGCACCTGGCCGAGCGGTGTGTTGTGTATGTTGTCCAGGATCTGCTCCATCAGCAAATCCCTGTCGCATGACAGGTCGATCTCAAGGGGATTGACCCACTGCTCATCTCTCTGTTCAAACCTGCTGGAATCGACATCCGGCATGCGACCTACCTTGCCAAACTGCCCGAGCAGAACGCTCCATCGCCTTTCGCCGGGCACCATACCACCACATATTGTATGCCTCAAGAATCCGTGTTGAGACCCAAATCAACATTGATATCGACATCCCGTGGCTGAAAACTTTAGAGAAGTTTTGCTGAGAGCAAGCGGTTCTCTGAGCGGAAATCTATCCTACGCACAAAAAAGAGCGGCATGACAACACAGGCAGGGAGGATAATCTACGCCTAGCCCTGCCTTGGACGAGGGACGTGAGTCCCGCGGGGACGCGGCGATGTGAAGATGGGCAATGTACTACATATAGTGATAGAGTGATTCCCGGCCCTGGGGGTATGGGTGTTCCTATAACAGATGGCGACGCGATACTGATCGGCCCGGTTCAGTAGCTGTACTTGAAGTCCAGGTCCACGTCCCACTGGTCAGGCATGCCCTCTTGCCTCTTGAGCGTGATTTTCTCACAGGTGAGGTTCACCCACGTCGATTGGAGCGTAGAAAGAAACCTGGCGGCTTGAGCAACGGCGACATTATCCAGAGACACATGGGCGGCTCGAGTTTCCTTGTCGCCGGACGGGTTGATCGCGCTGGCACTGTAAGCGTAGTTGGGTGACGGGATGTTGCAGACGTTGGCCGCTCGGTCAATGGCTTCAGCATAAGTGAACTTGAAGCCTTTGTCGTCGCCGACGATATCCAGACGACCCGGATCGTACTCAAGAATCTCGTTGCAGTCTGCCACTGCGTTGGTAAGAGACTCTTCATCAGCGACGCGACCCCTGGTCGCACTGGGCAGATAAACAGCCCAGACCAGCAACGGCCATAAGCCGATGAGGATGGGGGCGAGGATGTAGTAGAACATCGGGTCCTTGTGAAGATCTCTCATGGCTTTCCACCTACTGGACTATCTTCGGGGTTCCAGGGTCACCGTGAACGTACAGCGCCCGTCCTTGTCGCTGGCGCCGCTCGGTCCGACCGGTAGTCCGGCTTTCTCCAAGGCATCGAAAACGGTCACGAGGTTAGGACGGTTGGACGTATCGCCGTTGATGATGATATTGCTACTTATCGTGATGGACTTTATGTTCAGGCCGGTCTGACGCGCACAGCTATTCAACGCCTGCAGCACCTGCGCCAGCCGGGCGGGTACCGACGCTTGGTCCGTCCATTCCCCGGCCCTTCCGCGCTTGACCCGTCTAAGCTCGCTTTCGACGTCTTTAGCCGCATCCTCCATCTTAGGAGGCAGCTTCCTTCTGTTCAACATCACAGCCAGGTAATCCGGCTCCAGCTTCTCCCTCAAGGCTTCTCTCTGCCGGTCTACCCGCATCAACTGGGAGTGAAAAAAGATGCCCACGGCCAGCAGAAGGATCGCCACTGAGATGCTTAGGAACCGGACCGCCTTCTGCACGCGCATCTTCTTGCCCAGATAGGGCATGTGGTCGTTGCGGAAGTTGATGCTTGCGTCCTTTGACGGCCCCGTCAAGGCCGCACCGTAGGCTATGGCAAAATCGACTCTGTCCGGACATTCCGCCACCTGGCTCGATTCGGCGCCGATCATGCCGGTCACATCGCAGCCGTCAACCAAAAGCCCCACCTTCTGGCCGAGATTCCGGGTATCGAGCCTGCCGCTCGCATCCGACACGCACATCCTCTCCATCGGGCCGGCGGTCTCAGCCAGCGCCGTGGTAACGAGAGCCTCCCGCGTCAGCAACGCGGTTCTGTCCTGCGCCGCGCCGATTGGAAAGGCGCGCATCGTCAGGGCGTTGTCCGAGTTCGAAGCTCTGCCAATAAGGTAGCCGCGCGAGTCCGAGAGTAACGCATATAGCGTGCCCGACGTCCGGGACTCCTGCGATCGCCCGTATTCGCCGAGGAAGCGAGACAGGCAACAGACATCGGGGTCCACAGTCACCGGATCTATGCCATTGCTCTGCAGAGACAGCAGGACATCCGACAGTACGCTCCGCTGCACGGTGAAGACATCGAGGGTCGCCCCGCCGTCGCCGTTCGAGGCGATGCGAAAAGCTACGGCCATATCACTGACGTCGGTGGCCAGCGCCTCCTCCGTATCGAAACGGATCGTGGCCGCGATCTTCTTGTGATCGCCGAAGTCACTGTGGACGCGGTGCTGCATGAACAAGGCACAGTCCAGCGCCACGGCCGCCTCACCAAACTTGATGCCTCGTTCCGCACATTCCCGAGCGATCCGATCGGCCAACATCTGCTGGCTTTGCTCGACCCGGTCGTCCGTGGAAATCGAGAAGCAGCCAAGCAATTTCCTGTCTCGTCCCTGTGGCGCCAGGCAAACGACGGTCGCTCGGTCTTTTCTCAGATAGATGCCTAAGCGATTCTGAGACTCCACTGGCACTGGTCTCCAAAACTCAAGCCGGTGACTTCCGCTCCTAAGCCGGGGGCATGGGGAGCAGCCACTGTTTAGTCGGATATCACGGCGATCTGCTTTACTTTCCTGCCTTCTCTCGTCACAGCCGCCAGCGCCACCTTCGTGGCCACGCCGCTGACAGCCGTGACCCTGACGGTGAAGGCAGTACTGGCCGTCGTGATGAATTCCTTGCATTTCTCAATCGAATCGGAGTACTGCAGGAGGCTTCTCTTGAGCTCCTCAATGTCCGAAAATGGTTGGAGCCGGCGCTTCCGAATGATCGCGTCGGCAATCTTGGGCGCATCGGCGACGCTGCCGAACGTCAGAGCCGCTTCCAGGACATGCCGGGGAGCGGTATTGACGTTGACCTGTCTCGTCGCCCAGAGCCCGAGGTACTTCATCGCGGACTCCTTCCTGCTCGCGCTGACCACACTCGGTCGCGTCAGCAGGTCCGCATCTATCAGCGAACTATGGAAGAGCCGCGCGAGTTCCGTGTTCTGGCGGTCAACCTGATCCGCGGCGGAAATGACGCGACGCTGTGCCGTGCGCTGCGCGCGCGACAGCGCCGCTCGGCCGCCGGTGGTCTTGCTTCTCAGCGTGACCGACGACGTAGGCGCGATCGGCGCCGCCATCGCCTTGAACTCCATTTGGAAAGGCCGTATCGCACTGATCCTGGCCAAGTCTTCTTTCAAGGTCTGGATTTCGTCCGGCTGGTATCGCATCCACTCGCAGAACGTCCTGAACCCGACATCCGCCTCTGCGGAACGTTTCTCATCCTTGATGAGCGTCCAGCCCAAGGGATACTTGGCATTCTCATCTTCAATCTCAATCTTCACCTTGACGGACCCTATCTCCAATTCGATGGGTTCCTTGACCAAGGGCCAGGGCGGCCCGTACGGACCCGGGACCGTCGCCGACGCTGTGGGGCCGGCCTGCGCGCCGTCGGTCGAGTCAGAAACGCGCTCATTATCAGCAACGTCAACGTTTTGGACCACCTGGGCCAAGAGCGCCTGATACTGCGGCTCGCTCAACGCGAACACATCAGAAAAATCCGGCTCATTGGGCCGGCTGATCAACTGGGACTCAAGCTCATTGAGAGACACCAGCGCATACTTCATCGCGGACGTGCACGCATATTGGGCCTGCGTATAGTCGATGATATAGCGATCTCGATGCCGGCGCGCGGCGACCCGGGCGCTGAGCGTATACCCCAGCGTCGAGAGAATCACCAGAATCACCAGCGTGATCAGCAGGACCACTCCCCGATGATTCAGATGGTCAGCGTCGTGGTTGTTGGGGGACTCGCACATCATTCGTATTGCCGCTCTCTTCGCCCTGGCCGGATTCCGAGGGCACGGTGAACTTGATCGCTCGCGTTCTGTCGATCGCAATAGTCCGGCTGGTTTTCTCACTATCGGACACATCCAGAGTGCCACGGATGGTTTCGTAGGGTTGGGCAAAGGACAGCGAAATCCTCATGCCCGGAGGCAACGCCGGAGCCGACCACCTGTCGACGAAGTCGTCTCCGTTAGGGACCTCGATCCGAAAGAATGTCACACCGCGACATATCGGCACGAAGGGGTAGTTCTCCTCCCACGTCTCTCGCTTGGCATCGAGGAGCTTGTCTTCCGGCGCGACACCGCTGTAACTGCGGTATATGACCAGCCCGGGGATCCCACTTTCGTAATCGTAGCCGGCCCGCCAGATAATCTCGTCGAGGCTTTGCTCCTTGTTCGCAGCATCGTGAAACGTCCGCCGCATAATCATCTGGGCCCGGGCAAATCCATTGTCGAACCCGTTCTGTATGACAATGCTGGCGCCGGACGACCCCACGATCCGGTCCAGGTCTTCGGCGATCAACTGCAGCACCTCCGTACCCAATACAGGGCTCTCGATCTTCTTCACCACGGCATCGGCTGCCTGGTTCGCGCGTCCGTAGATTCCCAGGACAGCCGTCAGGACCATCGCGCCGATGACCAACGCGGCCAGCATCTCCCCCAGGGAGTATCCCAGATATGGCCTCGTGTGTCTGGATACCGTCTTCATAGGAGACTCACTGCCTCTGTCAAAACAATTACCTGATCCTCTGGCCGTTCGGTATCTCAGCGGACGAGTCTATGGTGAGATCCTCCTCGCCGGGACCCTGGAGAGTCGCTGAGCCACCGTCGGTTTCCCCTGCGGTCTTGAGCGCCATCGCCAATTCCTCAACCGTGGCGACCTGCTGGGCCTTCTCGGCATCGCTCGGATTTCCGTCACGTCGGGCGAATATGTCGAGATTGTATTTTATGAAGGCACCATCTGCCGTGGTGACCAGCCCGTTGTCGAGCCATTGCTCAATAGTCTCAGCATCGACACGCGCGTATTGGGCGGCGTCCTCGACGTATTCCATGAACTGCTCGCCCGCGAGCGTGTCGAGGTCTTCGCTCTGCACAAGCTGGTTGGCCTGCTGGTCGGTCAGCTCGGTAATCCAGTGGACCAGCTCAACCGTCTGCGTTTCGCCCGTCGAATCGGGGTAATCGGCCGAGCAAACGGCACGGATCCACGTCTGCCCCGTCACAGGCTCAGCAAACGCTTCCACAACCGTCCGCCAGGAAATGTCGGCACGGCGCTCGCTCGTTCCATACTCGACTGTTTCACTAACGGAATTTGAGACAAGAACCTTCTCCATATTCTCGCGTGCGAGCTGGAACGCCTCCACCCGGAAGGCGGTATCTGCGGCCGATGTTATGCTGCGGCTGATCACAAACAGCACGCTCGAGCTGACGAAGGCCAGAATAGCCAGCGCAGCCAAGACCTCCACCAGGGTGAAGCCCTTCGCGCAAGAGACCCAGCCTTCTCCGTTTCCAGTGTTCGAGTTGTCGATTCTGCTGATTCGCATCTGTTGTAAGGGCCCAGACAAGCCCGTGGCCCGATCAAAGAAAAGGCACCTCGTCTTTCGCCTTCGGCTTCATCAATTCCGGGTCGCCGTCGATCAGCTCGACAATGGGGGTCAGCCTGCTGACCGCGACGGTGTGAGCCTGTTCGCCGTTGTCGAGGAAGACGACCTTGCCGCCGTAGTGCCAGCCGGCGTGCCCAACACGGAACTTCGCCTCTCCTTCATTGGTGTAGTCACCGTCGTCAAACTCGACATAAGAGACGCGACAGTTGCCGCCGAACTGGCCCTGAGCGATGATCTCTTCGTCCTTCACCTCCGCCAGATTCGACGAGGTGATCCGGCGCAGCAAGTAGCTCTGCTGGCCGATATCGACGATGACTTCGTACCGGCGGCCGGTTTCCGCGGCGCCGGACGCCGCCATTTGCATGACCGAGACGAAGCCCTGCACCTGGGCACTGAATTCGCTCTGACGGAGCCTGCCAAAGAGATTCACCTGGGTCACCATGACAAACAACGCCAGGATTGAAAGCACAACGATGAGCTCGATGAGAGTGAACGCGCGGGCGCGCACGACCGGCCCGTCACTGCAAGCCAAGCTTCGCTGCTTAACGGTCGGTACTGAGCAGGTCTTGATCATTACCCTCGCCGCCTTCCTGGCCGTCGGCCCCGAGACTCTTGACGACAAAGGGCTTGCCGCTCTCGGGATACAACTCGTAGACGAACTCACGGCCCCAGCCGTCGGTCGGGACCTCCGTCGTATCCAGATAGCCACCGTCGGGCCACTTCTGGACGTCCGAAGGCCGAGTGACCAACGCATTGAGTCCTTCGTCCTCCATCGGGTATCTGTAGTTGTCCATGTAGAACTGATTCACGGCTGTTTGCAGACTCTTGAGACTGGCCTTGGTGGTGGTGACTCTAGCATCAGCGATCTTACCCACGAAGTTGGTCACCACGACCGTAGCCAACAAGCCCAGGATGATGAGCACGGCCATAAGCTCGACCATCGTGAAACCGCTTCTGACACTGCATCTCTTCTTGTTGTCCATATTGGTTCAGCTCCTGACTGCGATTAGAACCCCTTTACCGATATGCGTATGATGGGCAGGAGGGTGGCGTAGGCAATCAAACCGACGACACCTGCCATGACGATGATGATAAGCGGCTCCACGGCCGCACTGAGGCGTTCGATCACCACGTCCGTGGAGGACTCCAGGTTTTCGCTGATGTTCCTGAGCATGGTTTCGAGCTCACCGCTCTTTTCACCGACAGCGACCATGTGCGCGATAGCCGGGTCGATGACGCCGCTGTCACGCAAAGGCGTCGCAATGTCCGCCCCCGCTAAGATGCGCTCGCGGGACTGTTGAATCGCCCGCTTCATCAAACTGTTGCCGGTCGTTTCGGCCACGACGCGCAGCGACTCAGCCATCGCCAGACCCGAGCCAATCAGCGTCGAAAGCGTCGAGGCGAAGCGGGCCACGACACGCTGCTTGATGAGGGGGCCGAAGAACGGCAGCGACAGCAGGAACCTGTCCCGCAGATAAGCGCCGCGCTCGGTGGCGAAGAACCGCTTGAACAGAAAGACCACCGCAACGATGCCGCCGATCACGACCAGAAGCCACCAACTCGTGAGAATGTAGCTGAAATTCATCAACTGCTTGGTGATCCAGGGCAAGTCCTGCCCGGCATGCTGGATCTGCTCGCCGATCTTTGGAATCACCTTGGTCGTCAAAATGAGAATTGCCACGATACAGAAGCAGATGAGCACGATCGGATAGATCATGGCGGTCAGCACTTTCGCTTCGACTCGCTGACGCTTTTCCATGAAGTTGGCGATCGTTCGCAGACTGCCGCCCAGAGTGCCGGTGACCTCGCCGACGCGCACCATCGCGACATAGATGACGTCAAAGTAATCGCCGTAGTCCTTCAGTGCGTCGGTGAAGGACTCGCCGGTCACGACGCGGTCGCGGATCTCGGTGATAGCCGTCTTGAAGCGCTGATCCGAGGTTTGCAGCGTCAGAACCGACAGCGCTTCCGTCAGCTTGATGCCCGAACCGAGCAGGGTGGCCATCTGCTTGGTGAAATCAATGATCTGCGCCTTGCCGACCTTGCGGAAGGCGGAGAACAGCGCATGCTTACCTTCCGCGGCGGAAGAGACCTCCGCAATGGCCGACGGATGGATGCTCCGCGTCCGCAACTGCTTCCGGGCGGCATAGGGGTTCTCGGCGTTGATGGTACCCCTTACCTTCTTGCCGCCAATAGCGATCGCCGTGTATTGATATCTCGGCATAGCGCAATCTGAATATCAGAACACCTTCAATCCAGCAAGTGTCAGCTTCCTCAGCCGGCGCCGAGCCGGCCTTTCGCCGGTTCTATATCACATCCGCCTGAGTCACTCTCAAGACCTCGGAGACGGTCGTTATGCCGGCCAGGGCCTTGCGGGCCCCGTCCATGCGCAGGGTCTGCATGCCCGACTCGAGGGCCTGCTTCTTGATCTGTCCGGCGGTTTCCCGCCGGTAGATCTGATCTTGAATCTGTTCGCCGATGAGCATCAATTCATAGATGCCGGTCCGGCCCCGGTAACCCGTTTGAAAACAGCGCTCGCACCCTTCGCCGACGAAAAACGTTGCGTCGTGGTTCTCTTCCAACGGTCCTATACCGAGCTCTCCGAGCTCCTGGGCTGTCGGCATCGTGGGTTTCTTACAGTCGGGACACACCCTTCGCACCAGTCGCTGGGCCATAATGGCAATCAGCGAGCTGCTGGCAAGGTAGGGCTCGACGCCCAGGTCCAACAAACGGCTCACCGCGCCGGCCGAGTCGTTCGTGTGCAGCGTGCTGAACACCAAGTGACCGGTGAGCGAGGACTGGATCGCCATGCGCGCGGTCTCGACGTCGCGAACCTCGCCCACCATGATGACGTCGGGGTCCTGACGCAGAACGTGCCGCAGCGACGTGGCGAACGTCATGCCCTTCTTGCTGGCGACCTGAATTTGGCTGATTCCTCCGAGCTGGTATTCGATAGGGTCCTCAATCGTGATGACGTTCTTTTCCGCCGAATTGATCCGGTTCAGACAGGCGTAGAGAGTCGTGCTCTTGCCGCTGCCGGTCGGACCGGTCACGAAGATGACCCCGTGCGAGCGAACCAACAGCGAGTCAAGCCGCTTCCGATCGTCTTCCCACAGTCCCAGCTCATCGAGAGCGAACACGCCCTGGCTCTTGTCAAGCACACGCAGGACGCTGCGCTCGCCGTAACTGGTGGGAACCGTGCTGACACGCAAATCCACCTCGCGCTGGCCCAGGCGGACGCTGCAACGACCGTC